>USKE01000008.1 GCA_900555165.1 uncultured Porphyromonadaceae bacterium
GGGGAATCCGGTCGGCAAACTGGGGGAGCCTCTACCGTTTCGCCGATGTGGCATACATCGGCGGCGGATTCGGCGCAGGCATCCACAACATCAACGAGGCCGCCGTCTACGGCATGCCCGTCATCTTCGGCCCGCGCCACCAGAAATTCAACGAGGCCGCGGCCATCATCGAGGCCGGGGGCGGTTTCAGTGTCGACGGCCGCGAGGCTTTCGACCGCATCGCCGACAATCTCTATCGCGACAGCGACAGCCGCCACCGCGCCGGAGCCGCCGCCGGGGCCTACATCAAAGCCAACCTCGGCGCCACCGACCTCATCTACGGGGAGCTGTTTCAGGGAGGCGGAAAGTGAGTTAAGAGAGTTTAGAAAGTTTAGAAAGTCAAAAGAATTGAAAAGCCGGGCAGAGTCTGATTGGGTCAGACCCGTCCGACATGTCGACTTGTCCGACGAGTCCGACTTGTCAGGGAAAAACTGAACCGCATATAATTCATCGGGGAAGCATATACGCATATACACTGCTTTATCGCTATTCTCAGCACTTTGATTGAGGCGAGAAAACCTATACGACAAAAAAAATTACAAATATTTTCAGGAATATTAGGTTTATTAAAATATTTTTATTACTTTCGCGATTATCAACCCCGGCTACAAAGTCGGAGTCGATAGACATACCGTCATCAATCTTTCAATATTCACCCGAGGGGTGGCCTCGACCGAGACACTGCGACACCTCTCACAACTTAAAGTTATGGCTGCTTACATGAAAGTCAGAAAAACCCGTTTGCCCGAGATCATCGACATCCTTACCCATCAATCAATCAGATCACAGGAGGAATTGTCAAAACAGCTCGCCATAAGAGGTTTCATCATCACACAGGCCACCCTATCGCGTGACCTTAAACTGCTGAAAGCCTCGAAGAGGCCCGACGAGAACGGCATCATGCGTTATTACGTCGGCCAGGGTGGCGCCACGCGCCAGAACCGCGGACGCTCGCACTTCACCCGCCATCCGGCACATTCGGCAGTGGTATCCGTGGCAATGTCGCAGAACATCGTAGTGATCAAAACACGCAACGGCTATGCGAGCGGTCTCGCTTTCGAGCTTGACATGCTGGAGTCGCCCATGATACTGGGCACCATCCCCGGTGCCGACACTGTAATGGTGGTGGTGGCCGAAGGTACCGACCGCCACGCGCTGTTCGACCTGCTATCATCAGTGGTGCCGTCGGCCGTCATCGACGCCGCCCGGGCACTCTATCTCGACAACTGACAGGCATGGCTCCGCCCTGCCGCCTTGCGTGACACCATGCTATGCCATGCGCTATACCATGCGTGCCTCCACTCGCCAAAATTACACCCCGGAATTTGCTGATTCCGGGGATTTTTTGTACCTTTGTAGAGTTTTAGCGGCCGCCCCGACGGGGTGGCGCGACATGACGGCGCTAATTTGTTAGGCGCTGATTTCCAAACGTCTACACCAATTATGGCAGATAACAACATCGATCTCGAACAGCAGAACAACGCGGCGGAATACTCCGCCAGCAATATCCAGGTGCTTGAAGGCCTTGAGGCCGTACGCAAGCGCCCGGCAATGTACATCGGCGACATCTCGGCAAAAGGCCTCCACCACCTGGTATATGAGGTTGTCGACAACTCGATAGACGAGGCGCTCGCCGGATTCTGCACGCACATCGAGGTCACCATCAACGAAGACAATTCGATCACCGTGGTCGACAACGGCCGCGGCATCCCCGTCGACATGCACGAGAAAGAGCACAAGTCGGCCCTAGAGGTCGTGCTCACGGTGCTCCATGCCGGCGGTAAGTTCGACAAAGGCTCGTATAAGGTGTCGGGCGGCCTGCACGGCGTGGGCGTGAGCTGTGTGAACGCCTTGTCGACATTCCTGCGTGCCGAGGTGCGCCGCAACGGCCACGTCTACCGTCAGGAATACTCGTGTGGCAAGCCCACCACCGAACTGATGATCGTGGGCGAGAGCGACGAGCATGGCACCGCCATCACCTTCCTCCCCGACGACTCGATCTTCACCGTAAGCGTCTACGACTACGACACGCTGGCCAACCGCCTGCGCGACCTGGCATATCTTAACGCCGGTATCACCCTCACGCTCACCGACATGCGTCACCGCGACGAAGAT
This sequence comes from uncultured Porphyromonadaceae bacterium, assembly GCA_900555165.1. Classification (GTDB taxonomy): domain Bacteria; phylum Bacteroidota; class Bacteroidia; order Bacteroidales; family Muribaculaceae; genus UBA7173. Next base: position 2,155 of record USKE01000008.1, read on the forward strand.
GGGAACCCGCGCCGCGAGGTATTCTACTCGAAGAACGGCCTCGAGGAGTTCGTGCAGTACATCGACTCGAACAAGGAGTCGCTCATCCCCGACGTGATCCACCTCGACACCGAGAGCCAGGGAATACCCGTGGAGGTGGCCCTGACATACAACACCTCGTTCAACGAGAATGTGTATTCATTCGTAAACAACATCAACACCATAGAGGGTGGCACGCACCTGACCGGTTTCAAGCGCGGCCTCACCCAGACGCTGAAGAAATATGCCGAAGACGGCAAATTCCTTGAGAAAGCCAAGGTGGAGATTTCGAGCGACGACTTCCGCGAGGGCCTCACCGCCGTTGTTTCGGTGAAAGTGATGGAGCCGCAGTTCGAGGGTCAGACCAAGACCAAACTCGGCAACTCGGAGGTCATCGGCGCCGTGCAGACTGCCGTAAGCCAGGCTCTGCGCAACTACCTCGAAGAACATCCCACAGAGGCAAAACTCATCGTCGACAAAGTGGTGCTTGCCGCCCAGGCACGCCAGGCTGCCTACAAGGCCCGCCAGGCCGTGCAGCGCAAGTCGCCCCTGTGCGGCGGCGGTCTCCCCGGCAAACTCGCCGACTGCTCGAGCCGCACCGCCGAGGAATGCGAGATCTTCCTGGTCGAGGGTGACTCGGCCGGCGGTACCGCCAAATCGGGCCGCGACCGCCGTTTCCAGGCCATCCTGCCGCTCCGAGGCAAAGTGCTCAACGTCGAGAAGGCCATGGACCACAAGGTGTTCGACTCAGAGCAGATCACCAACATCTTCCGCGCCCTGCGCGTGACCATCGGCACCGAGAACGACCCCAAGGAGATCAACCTCTCGCGCCTGGCTTACCACAAGGTCATCATCATGACAGATGCTGATGTCGACGGCTCGCACATCGCCACACTGCTGATGACACTCTTCTTCCGCCGCATGCGTCCCGTCATAGAGCAGGGATACCTCTACCTGGCCACCCCGCCCCTCTACAAATGCTCGAAAGGTAAGGTCGAGGAGTATTGCTGGACCGACCAGCAGCGCCAGGCGTTCGTCGACAAATACGGCCCGCAGACCAAGGTACAGCGCTACAAAGGTCTCGGCGAGATGAGCGACACCGAGCTCCGCGACACCACCATGTCGCCCGAGCACCGTCTGCTGAAACAGGTACACATTTCAGACGCCGCCGAGGCCGACCGCATCTTCTCGATGCTCATGGGCGAGGACGTGGGCCCGCGCCGCGACTTCATCGAGGCCAACGCCAACTACGCCAACATCGACGCGTGACCCCGCACATTCCCGACGACGGCCGAAAGCACCCCATAACTTTCGGCCGCCGTCGGATGTTATAATATTGCAGGCACGTACCTCACACCCGGCATGTGTCTCAACATCACCGGTAACCGGGCCTTACGGCCCACAAAACGTTTCACTACATTGGCCAGACCGACATCATCAATATCTTCCGCTCCCGCACTGAAGCACAAGCTCCAGGAATACATCGCGCAGCAGAAAAACAATTCATTCAACTACAAACAGGCGTCACACGCCATCGGCGTAAGCGGCGCGGCCTCACAGAAAAAGGTTGCGATGATGCTTGCCGAAATGGCATTTGACGGCGACATCATCGAGGTTAGCCCCGGGGCATACAAGAATCCCCAGCGCACCAACGTGGCCACAGGCACATTCGTGCGCCGCTCAAACGGCAAGAACTCGGTGATCACCGACCTTGACGCCGAAACTATCTTCGTGGCCGAGCGCAACTCAATGCACGCCCTCAACGGCGACCGCGTGCGCGTCAGCATCGCCGCCGCCCGTGCCGGGCGCGAGGCCGAGGCTGTGGTGACGCAGATCATAGAGCAGAAAGAGCAGACCTTCATCGGCACGCTGCAGGTCGACAAGACCGTGGCTTTCCTGAAGACTGACTCGAAATTCCTCGGATTCGACATATTTATCCCCCGCAACAAACTCAAGGGTGGCGTGAGCGGCGACAAGGCTGTGGTGAAGATCACCTCATGGCCCGACGACGCCAAGAACCCGCGTGGCGAGGTTGTCGACATCCTCGGCAAAGCCGGCGAGAACAACGCCGAGATCCATGCCATACTCGCCGAGTTCGGCCTCCCCTACAAATATCCGCAGAACGTGGAGAAAGCCGCCGACAAGATCCAGCCCGGCATCACCCCCGAGGAGATTGCCAAGCGCGAGGATTTCCGCGGCGTCACCACTTTCACTATCGACCCCAAGGACGCCAAGGACTTCGACGACGCCCTTTCAATCCGCCGCCTCGACAACGGCAACTGGGAAGTGGGCGTGCACATCGCCGACGTGACCCACTACGTCACCCCCGGCTCGGTAATCGACAAGGAGGCCGAAAATCGCGCCACATCTGTCTATCTCGTTGACCGTGTGGTGCCGATGCTCCCCGAACATCTCTGTAACGGCATCTGCTCTCTGCGACCCAACGAAGAGAAACTGGCATTCTCATGCATATTCGAACTCGACGACAACGCCGAGATCATCAGCTCTCACATAGCCCGCACCGTAATCAAGTCAGACCGCCGTTTCGCCTATGAGGAGGCGCAGGAGGTAATCGAGACCGGCAAGGGTGATATGGCCGAAGAGATTCTCGCCCTTGACCGTCTGGCAAAAAAGCTCAGGGCCAGGAGGTTCGAGAACGGCTCTGTGGACTTCGACCGCGAGGAGGTGCGTTTCGACATCGACGAGACAGGCCACCCCGTGGGCGTCTACTTCAAGGTCTCGCAGGATGCCAACAAACTCATAGAGGAGTTCATGCTCCTTGCCAACCGTGCCGTCGCACAGGCCATTGGGTGTGTGCCGGGCCGCAAGAAAGCCAAGGCTTTCGTGTACCGCGTGCATGACCAGCCCGACCCCGGGCGCCTGCAGGATCTGGCCGGCATCGCCGCCGCCTTCGGCTACCACCTGAAGACATCTGGCTCCCCGCGCGAGATAAACCGCTCGATAAACCGCATGCTCCAGGACATCAAGGGGAAAGGCGAGGAGAACTACCTCTCGGTACTGGCCATCCGCTCCATGGCAAAGGCCATCTACACAACCGAAAACATCGGCCACTACGGCCTGGGGTTCGACTACTACACCCACTTCACGTCGCCCATCCGCCGCTACCCCGACATGATGGTGCACCGCCTGCTCGACCGCTACATGCACGGCGGCCGCTCGGTGGCCCTCGACAAGCTTGAAGACGAGTGCAAACATTCGTCAGACATGGAACAACTGGCCGCCAATGCCGAGCGCTCATCGATCAAGTACAAGCAGGTAGAATACATGGCCGACCGCATCGGCGAAGAGTACGACGGCATGATTTCGGGCGTCACCGAATGGGGTCTGTACGTAGAGCTCGACGAGAACAAGTGCGAGGGCCTGGTGCCCATGCGTGATCTTGCCGACGACTACTACGACTTCGACGAGAAGGCCCACCTGATTCGCGGACGCCGCCGCGGCAACGTCTACCGTCTCGGCGACAAGGTTCGCGTGCGCGTGGCCAACGCCAACCTCGAGCGCAAGCAGCTCGACTTCCTGCTGGTCGACCCGCGCAACCGCCGTGCGGGCGAAGATGACCTCGGCCAGACGGTCACCGTAGCTCAGGCGCTGGCAAACACCGCCGTAAAGAAAGGCGCACGCGACATGGCTCATGCCACCCGCGTTAAGGATACCGCCCGCACCCGCAAGAAATGCCAGAAGGGCGCTCCCAAGTCAAAAGCCGAGAAAGAGGCACGCCGCGCCCGTCGCGCAAAGAAATGATTCACCCGTAAACCATCAGATTATCATATATGTCATTGCAATGCGGAATCGTGGGACTGCCCAACGTGGGCAAATCCACGCTTTTCAACTGTCTGTCAAACGCCAAGGCACAGTCGGCGAACTTCCCGTTCTGCACCATCGAGCCTAATGTGGGCGTGATCACGGTGCCCGACGACCGCCTGAACAAACTCGTGGAGATGTGCGCGCCGAAATCGGTGGTACCCGCCACGGTCGAGATCGTCGACATCGCCGGACTCGTCAAAGGCGCCTCGAAAGGGGAAGGCCTGGGCAACAAATTCCTGGCAAACATACGCGAGACCGACGCGATACTGCACGTATTGCGCTGTTTCGACGACGACAACATAACCCATGTCGACGGCACCGTAGACCCTGTGCGCGACAAGGAAATCATCGACTTCGAGCTGCAGCTCAAAGACCTTGAGACCGTGGAGTCACGCATCGCCAAGACTCAGAAACAGGCCCAGACCGGCGGTGACAAGGTGGCAAAACAGCAGCTTGAGGTACTTCTCAAGTTCAAGGAGGCCCTCGACAAGGGGAAACCGGCACGTTCCGTTCAGCTTGAGACGCCCGACGACATCAAGTTTGCCCGCGAGCTCTTCCTGCTCACCAGCAAGCCGGTGCTCTATGTCTGCAACGTCGACGACGCATCGGCCGTCAACGGTAACAAGTATGTCGACGCCGTGCGCGAGGCCATAAAGGAGGAGGGCGCCGGCCTGCTCATCGTGGCCGCCCAGACCGAAAGCGAGATTGCCGAACTCGACACATACGAGGAGCGCCAGGAGTTCCTGCAGGAGATCGGGCTTGAGGAATCGGGCGTGTCGCGCCTTATCCGTGCCGCCTACGCCCTGCTGAACCTGCAGACATTCTTCACCGCCGGTGCCGACGAGTGCCGCGCCTGGACATTCATCCGCGGCTCGAAAGCCCCCCAGTGCGCCGGCATAATCCACACCGACTTCGAGAAAGGTTTCATCCGCGCCGAAGTCATCAAGTATGACGACTACGTGACACTCGGCGGCGAGACCGCCGTGCGCGAGGCCGGCAAACTCGGCGTAGAAGGGAAGGAATACATCGTGCAGGACGGCGACATCATGCACTTCCGTTTCAACGTCTGACCTGCGCCCCGACACACATTTAACTGAAGGGTACTGAAGAGCCCGATAAATCGTAGGGACATGCCTTTGGCATGTTAGATAATTCACAAATTATCAGCCAAACATCGCAAAGCGATGTCCCTACGATTTATCGGGCTCTTCAGCACACTTCAGTTTGATGGTCATCTCACCGGCGCTGGCCGGCGACGTAGCGCAGTATTTCGGGGCGGAACTCGAAATGCATGGTGTCGTAATGATACCAGGCACCGCCCCAGATGAAACCGTGGCGTTCGAAAACATCCACAAGCTGCGCCGGGATGCGGTTATGATAGGCGATGCGGTCGGTTTCGGCGGCACGCGAATTCTTCCATAGCCAATAATCCGATTTGTCGACGGCAATGTCAAACGCTATGCCGTAGCTGTGGGCGCTCTGACGCTCGGCGCCACGAACCTTGCGCCAATAGAACGCCCCCGAGCTTTTCAGATAAGGTTTCAACTCAGGATACGCCGCAAGCTCTGCCGCCACGGCGCGCAGACTGTCGGCCGCGCCGTTAACGGCGGTGAAATCGACTTTCTGGCCAAACCACGACACCGGCACAAGATGGCGGCGCACCTCGGCGGCCGACGCCCCGTACATAGCCTTGAAAAGCGGTTCGCACCGCGAACGCCCCGCATCGGCCAGATACTCGGGCGGCGACTGACGTGAATATGTCATGGAGAACATATCCTCGGGGTCGCTATGGTCAAGCATGGTCACGAAATCCTTTTCGCGCCCATCGTCATACTCGACTACCGTACCGTCTGCCAGCGTGAGCCGGTTGTCGGCGTATGACTTCACCATGTCGGGATAGGCATCTAACAGAGCCGCGGCACCGGCTGGAATATCAGGCCCCGGCACCCGCGCCGCGACAGTATCGCAGGCCGTTGCCACGGTATCGGGGACTACAGCCGCACCGGGCGCACCGGCGGCGTCAGCCCCGCTGCGCAGTGAGCATGCCGTGGCGCCCAGCAGACAAGCCGACAGAACCACAGCCGGCACCGGGCGTGATAACATCGGCTTATTCATACGATTTTATGAACATCACATTGTCGCGTTCAAGCTCTGAGAGCTGACCGGTGACATCGGTATAGCGCGGCGTGTACCATGAGAACTGCGAGAAATATTCGCGCAGGTCATCGCTCTTGAATATATATCCGTGTCGCGCATAAATGGCGTTGCGCAGTATGCGCCGGTCGGCAAGCGACATATCGGCGATGTCGCTGTATTCCACACGGCGCTGCGAGAGCCAGGCAAAATCCTCCTCCACGGCGGCTACAGCCATCTCATCTGCATCGACAACATCGGTTTCAGGAACCTCCACCTCTGCCACTTCGGCATAGTCGGTGATATATTCTTCGGCCGCCTTGTTGGCCAGGAATCTGAAACCGAGCCACGCAAGCGCACCCGCAATTACTATGGCGCCTATCACGATACCCACGATGGCACCGGCTCCGAGACCTTTCCTCGGCCGGGGCTGATAGGGATACGGCGGCTGTTGACCCGGGAACTGCCCCTGTGGCCCCTGATACATGGGCCCAGGCTGCTGATATGGGGGTTGCTGGCCCTGATAAGGTACCTGTTGACCCTGATAAGGCGCTTGCTGAGGAGCCTGCTGATATTGCTGAGGCTGAGGAGCGTGCGGAGGCTCCTGTGGCTGTTGCGGTTGCTGAGACTGTGACTGTTGCGGGCCAAAGCCGAAGTCGGGCATATTGGAATAGTCTGACATGGGAGTGTATGGGTTGAGGTGAATGATTAATCCGGGTCGTCAGGCTCGTCAGGCTCGTCAAGCCTGTCAATTTCCCTGAGCCAGAGCGCCGACGAGGCATCGGAGGGCATGCGCCAGTCGCCACGCGGCGAAAGGCATACCGAGCCCACCTTGGGCCCGTCTGGCATGCACGAGCGTTTGAACTGCTGGTTGAAGAAACGGCGGAAGAAGGTCTTGAGCCAGTGGCGAATCACATCGGGCGCGTAGTCGTCGCCGAAAGCGGCACGTGCAAGCATATAGATGCGACGCGGCCCCTCGCCGTTGCGCAACAGATGGTAGAGGAAGAAATCGTGCAGTTCATACGGGCCGACAAGATCTTCGGTCACCTGCGCGATTTCGCCGTCGGGACTGGCGGGGAGCAGTTCGGGCGAGATGGGGGTGTCGATGATGTCGACCAGCGCCTCGGCCATATCCGGATTCTCGGCACGGAAAGCAAACCACCGCACAAGATACCTTACAAGGGTCTTTGGAACGGATGCATTCACGCCGTACATCGACATCTGGTCGCCGTTGTAGGTGGCCCAGCCGAGGGCGAGCTCCGACAGGTCGCCCGTGCCGATGACCATGCCACCCGTCTGGTTGGCCACATCCATCAGTATCTGGGTGCGTTCGCGGGCCTGCGAGTTCTCGTATGTGACATCGTGTACCGAAGGGTCATGCCCTATGTCGGCGAAATGCCGCTCTACGGCAGGCCCGATCGGAATCTCGCGGATGGTCACACCCAGAGCCTCCATGAGTTTCATGGCGTTGGAATGCGTGCGCCCCGTGGTGCCGAAACCGGGCATGGTAATGGCGGTGATGCCCTTGCGGCTCAACCCCATGCGGTCAAACGCACGGCATGTGACAAGCAGGGCGAGCGTGGAGTCAAGACCGCCCGAGATGCCCAGCACCACATTGCGTGTGCGCGTAGAGGACAGACGCTGTGCCAGACCGGCCACCTGGATATTTATGATCTCGTCGGCGCGGCGGTCAATCTCGGTGTCATCGCCGGGAACGAACGGATGCCGGTCGACGGTGCGGATCAGTTCGGGCCCCTTGCGGTTCTTTCCCGTCGACTGAGCGAGGTGTCTGAGACGGTCACGAAGTTCGTCGGGCGACTCCATGTTCATCAGGTCTGAAAGCTCAAGTTCGGCAGCTGCGTCGATCTTGAACGGATCGAGGTTCTCGCGACGCGCACAGTCGGCGAAGGTGCCGGTGTGCAGACGGTCGTGACAGAGCAGGTCTATGTCTATATCCTGCACCACAAACTGGGCGCCGTTCTGCCAGCGCTTGTTGCATGCCAGGATGCGTCCGTTCTCGGCGATAATCGCCTTGCCGTCGAAGACAAGGTCTGTCGACGACTCGCCGAACCCGGCCGACGCATATATATAGGCGCAACGGCAGCGTGCCGACTGCGACGCAACCAGATCTTTCAGATAGTCGAGCTTGCCCACCTGGTCGGGCGACGCCGACAGGTTGGCGATTACCGTGGCACCGGCCATGGCGGCATGGCACGAGGGGGGTACGGGCACCCACAGATCCTCGCAGATCTCTATGCCCACGGTCACGCCGTTTATGTTGAACAGGCGGTTTGAGAGCGGTGTCTCATAGATGGTCGACATATCTTCGCCAACCGTTCCGTGAGTGAACATTCGCCGCTCATAAAACTCATTGTAGTCAGGTATATAGCTTTTTGCCACCCGGCATTTCACGGCACCCTTGTATATCACCAGCGCGCAGTTATAGAGACGGTTGGCCATCAGCAGCGGAGCACCCACAACCAACGCGGTATCAAGCTCGCGCGTTTCGGCACAGATGGTGTCGACAGCCGCGCGCGCCGCCCCTAACAGCTCAGAATTGTGAAAAAGGTCGCCGCAGGTATATCCCGTCACGCAAAGTTCGGGAAAAACGGCAAGTTCCACGCCGAGCTCGTCGACCCGGCGCGCCATATCAACGATCCCCTCGGCGTTAGCCTTCGGGTCGGCCACAGTAACGGGCGGCACACATGCGGCCACCCTGAAAAATCCATTCTTCATGATTATAGCAAAGTAAAGACAAAGCGACGTCATTCGCAAATTTTTCTGAAAGAAAAGCAGTTGCCGAGGGGTCAAAACGGCCACACCGGTATTTAAATGGCAAAAAATTTGGCTGTTATCAAAAAAATCCGTTACTTTGCACTCTGTTTTAAGGCACCCGCGTTGAAAGCCTCCGGCCGTGATGCAGCCGGGGTGATATGAGAACCGAGATGGCGGCCGAACAAACACGTCGGCAGGCAGACCACCCCGAGTGGCTGTCGGCCCATTCATTTTGAACTCCACAAAACGAAAATCCAACCAACAGCCATGTCTAAAATTTGTCAGATCACAGGCAAAAAAGCGATGACCGGTAACAACGTGTCGCACTCAAAGCGCCACACCAAACGTCGTTTCAATGTGAACCTTTTCAACCGCAAATTCTACTGGGTAGAACAGGACACCTGGGTGCTCCTTACCGTATCGGCCGCCGGCCTCCGCACCATCAATAAAATGGGTCTCGACGCCGCCCTCAAGCAGGCCGCCGAGAAAGGTTATCTCACCACAATCAAACAGCTCGACTTCTGATTAAGCCGACACTAAAGCTCATAAAACAATGGCAAAGAAAGCAAAAGGCAACCGCGTACAGGTGATCCTCGAATGTACCGAACACAAGGCATCGGGCATGCCCGGCACCTCTCGCTATATCACCACCAAAAACCGTAAGAACACCACTGAGCGTCTTGAGCTTAAGAAATACAACCCTATCCTCAAACGCGTCACCGTTCACAAGGAAATCAAATAATACCCTCACTCTCCAGTCTCACACCTAAAATAATTTTTGACTCGATATGGCAAAGAAAACCGTCGCATCTCTTCAGAAAGGCGAAGGCCGCACCTACTCCAAAGTCATCAAGATGGTGAAATCGCCCAAGACCGGCGCCTACACCTTCCAGGAGCAGATGGTTCCCAACGAAGCCGTTAAGGACCTTCTTAAATAATTGAGGTTCCTGTCTGAAGTACATTGCACCAGATAAAAATCCCATAACGGTGTGTCACCCACGCGGCGGCACACCGTTTCTTGTTACTACAACTTTCAGTGCTCCCGCCGGGGAAGTCCGACAAGTCCGACCTGTCGGACTTGTCGGACAGGTCTGACTTGCAGAACCTGCATGTGCAACGGCCAAGACCTTGATTTTCAAAAAAATTTGGCCGGGTGCAAAAAAATCCGTAACTTTGTGCCCGGTTTGGGGGCAATGTGCCGCAACCGGTGCGCCCGATGGTGACACGCGCCCCTTCGCCGCAACAAACAATTCACTCTAACTCATTAGGTTAACAATGAACCACTACGAAACCGTTTTCATTTTAACTCCCGTTTTGTCTGACGCCCAGATGAAGGAAGCGGTAGAAAAGTTCACAAAAGTGCTCACCGACAACGGTGCAGAAATCGTGAACCAGGAACTCTGGGGCCTGCGCAAACTCGCCTACCCCATCCAGAAAAAGTCGACCGGCTTCTACTCGCTGGTGGAATTCGACGGTGATCCCACCCTGGTCAAGAAACTCGAGACCGCTTTCCGCCGCGACGAGCGCGTAATCCGTTTCCTCGTATTCCGCAACGACAAATATGCCGCTGAATACGCCGCAAAACGTCGCAACCTCCGCGCCAACAAACCCACCGAAGAACCCGTAGCAGCTAACAAGGAAGACTAAATCATCATGGCACAGACTCAATCAGAAATCCGCTATCTCACCCCGCTGTCGGTCGACGTCAAAAAGAAAAAATACTGCCGTTTCAAACGCAGCGGAATCAAATACATCGATTACAAGGATCCCGAATTCCTCAAGAAATTCCTCAACGAGCAGGGCAAGATCCTTCCCCGTCGCATCACCGGCACCTCGCTGAAATTCCAGCGCCGCGTGGCTCAGGCCGTAAAACGTGCCCGTCACCTGGCTCTGCTCCCCTTCGTAACCGACCTGATGAAGTAACTGTCGGCTCGCGACTGTCCATCTATTCACATCCCATTCAGAAAACAAGTTATGAAAATCATACTTAAAGAAGACATCCACGGCCTCGGCTACAAAGACGACGTCGTAGAAGTAAAGGACGGATACGGCCGTAACTACCTCATCCCCCAGGGCAAAGCCGTAATCGCCAACTCGTCAGCACTCAAACAGCTCGCCGAGAACCAGCGCCAGCGCGCCCACAAGCTCGCTCAGCTCAAAGCCGATGCCGAGGCTGTAGCCGCATCGCTCGAAGGCGTAGCTCTCACCATCGGTGCCAAAGCCTCGGCTACAGGCACCATCTTCGGTTCGGTCAACAACATCCAGGTTGCCGAAGCCCTCGAGAAACTCGGTCACAAGATCGACCGCAAGCTCATCTCGATCAAAGAAACCGTCAAAGAACTCGGCAACTACACCGCCAAGGTCAACCTGCACAAAGAGGTGTCGGTTGAGATTCCCTTCGAGGTGGTTGCTGAATAAAGCATACCCCCTGGCCCCCCGGCATTCCCCACCCGCATCGGGGGGCCATCTATCCCCAACCTCAAAGCCGTTTTGCGTGAGCAAAGCGGCTTTCAGTTTTTATAAGCGGGCCGGTGGTTAGTGGTTTTGTGGTTTCAGTGGTTTGGGGGGTTAATTTGTGCCCGCATTTTAGCAATGCCAGTCGTGTTATCGGCCGAGCTCGGCCGATAACTGAAACAGAACCAACGCCTGGCAAAAGCAAATTTGGGTAATGGAGCACACGGCCACCACGCAGCCACAAAGAGGTACAGGGGGGAACCGGGGGGCCACAATGGTTCCCGCCGTGGCAGTTGGTGGCCTTTATTTGCGTTTGAAGACAAAGAGCAACGCCTCGCGCTGTATTTTTGAGCCAAGCAGGGCGTTGGCGCCAAGATATATGGCCAGACCGGTGGCGCCCTGCAAGGTAAAGAGGCCCCAGGGGTTGGTGAGCCACAGCGATTCGGCCCACATCGCGGCCATGGCAACCAGTGTGAGGGCCGCGTATGGCGCCAGATCTTTAAGGAACGCTCCGATGCCGCGGCCTGTCAGCGGGGCTGTCTTCATAAGGGTGACAATCCAGGTCACGAACGAGGCAAGCAGTTGCCCCCACAGCAGAATCTCAAGGCCCCAGACCATGTTTCCGTCGGTCTCGGCCGCAATCCAGGGTATGGTCACCGCAAGCAACAGCAACGCCACCGAATCGCGCACAACCTCAAGCCAGAACACCAGGCGCGTGCGCGCAAGAGCTATGGCATAATTGGCATAAGTGGCGTTGAGCACTGTAAAAATTCCCCTGACAAGAAGTATCTGGAAAAGCACGATCGACAGATCCCACTTCGTGCCGAAAAGGCAGTGGAATACCGGCGTAGCCATCACTGTCAGGAACCCCATCAGCGGGAAGAGCATATAAGCCGTAACGCGGTTCATCTTGGCCGAGGCGCGGGCAAAGCGCACAGGGTCATCCTGCACCTCAGAGAGTGTGGGCAGGAAAGCCGATACGAGCGTCTGCTGCACGGTCGTCACACCCATCTTGCTCCACTTGTCGGCCTGGGTGTAATAACCCAACGGCGCCAGACCGGCCTTGTAGCCGATGAAGAATGAATAGATGTTCTGAAAAAGCGTGTTAAGGAATGAGGTCGCCATCATCGATGAACCCACTGCGAAAAATGATTTCAGCGACTCTCGCGAGAACTTGAAAACCGGAGTCCAGCGCCCGGCAATCCAGAGCGTGACACCTTTTACGGCATTCAGTGTCAGCGTCTGCCATACGATGGCCCAGGCGCCGTAGCCGGCTACGGCCAGACCGATACCCACAACAGCGCCTGCAAAAAGGCCGGCTGAATTTGAAAGTGCCACGACCTTCACGCGCATCTCTTTCATCAGGCGGTTCACCTGCACGATGCATGCCGCGTTTAGTATGAAACTCAAGAACATCACGCGGCTCAGCGGTATCAGGCGCGCGTCATGTCCGAAAATCGCGGCTATCAGCGGCGCGCAGAAAAACAGCACCGCATATATGGCCACGGCCACCGCGAGATTGAACCAGAGCACCGTGGAGTAGTCGAGCCGCGAAGGGCGTTTGCGCTGCAACAGCGCGTATGAGAATCCCGAATCGACCAGCAACGACGCGAACGCCTGAAACACAAGCACAGCGCCCACAAGACCGAAGTCAGTGTCGCTGAGCAGATTGGCCAGCACCACACCGGTCACGGCATAGAGCGCCTGCTGTGAAACCTTGTCAATGAAGTTCCACTTTACAGATCCGGCTGTCTGCTCTTTAAGACGCGGTGAGGTATCGCTGTCGGCCATCGGCTGAATGTCACTCTGAGGCCATCGGGATAATCTTCACCCCGACAGAGTAATTCTTTATTTTCTCAGGCTTGCCCCGGTAGTAGAGTTTTCCAGGCAAAGCCCCCTTGACCTGTAGCAGTTCAGTGGCCCAGACCCCGGTCGTACCCTTGCCGAAGAAACGGCACGATGCCCGCTCGGCTTTGAGATTGTCGGCCTGAATGGTGCCCACACCGGTGTTGGTCAGCGTGGCCTCGGTGCAGGTGCCGGAGACCACAAGCGTACCGTTGCCGGTGTTTATGGCGCCGTCGAATTTAGAGCAGTCTATGTCGCGCACCACAATGCGGCCGTTGCCGATCACCTCGGCCTTGAATTTCACTGTCGACTTCGGGCTGTTTACCACAAGAGTCGAGTCGCCGCTGTTGCGCACCTCTGTAAGAAAACGCGAATATACATGCAGTGTAGGCAAGCCGTACTGCATCTGACCCGCCTCGTGAAACGCTTTCTGTATCACAAGTTTCTCTTTTTTCACCTCGAACAGTATCTTTGAGGCGATATCGTTTGTGGTCTCGAACATGATAATGCCGGCCGAGTCGTCAGAGCAGTGATATTCCACGTTAAATCCGTCGACAAGGTCAATCTTGCTGAAATCGGCCACTTTCAGGTCATACGCCCCGGTGCGGTGGGCGCGCTGGGCCGATGCGCCTGTGAAGATGGCGCTCATCAGTGTCAGTAACAGAAATAACTTTTTCATTTCGCAGTTATAGGTCGGTTATATGTTATACAAGCGAGGGGAGAATCTCGTTCTGCACGTGCCCGATTATCGCCATAAGCTCGTCGCGCGTATCGGCCCTGAGCATGGCTATGCGCGTCTCGCGGAAATTGGGTATCCCCTTGAAAAGCTTGCTGACGGCCAGATGTCGGCGTATATGCAGGATGCCTCGGTACTCGTCGATCTTGTCGATGCTCTCGTCAATCTGCCGGCGCAGAATATCGAACTTCCTCGCCAGCGTGAGCGGCTCGAAACGCGGGTCTTGGGGGTGGAGCGCCCTCTGCAGGTCGTTGAATATCCACGGATTCCCTATCGACGCACGACCCACCATCACCCCGTCCACGCCGTAGCGGTCAAAGGCGGCGAGCAGTCGCTCGGGCGAGTCGATATCGCCGTTGCCGATCACGGGTATGCGCAGACGCGGATTCTCCTTCACGCGGGCTATCATCTCCCAGTCGGCCTCGCCGGTGTACATCTGGGCGCGCGTGCGACCGTGCACGGTCAAGGCGGCAATGCCGCAGTCCTGCAGCTGTTCTGCCAGGTCGACGATGATGCGGTGGTCGTGATCCCAACCGAGGCGGGTCTTTACCGTCACGGGAAGTTTCACGGCATCGACCACAGCGCGGGTGATTTCAAGCATCCGCGGAACATCGCGCAACATCCCTGCACCGGCACCCTTTCCGGCTACCTTCTTGACAGGACAGCCGAAGTTTATGTCGATCACGTCGGGGTGCGCCCCCTCAACGATGCGCGCCGCCTCGACCATCGGGCCTACCTCGCGGCCATAGATCTGTATGGCGGTGGGGCGCTCGCGGTCATTTATGGCGAGCTTGCGGGTGGTGGCCGCGATATTGCGTATCAGAGCATCGGCCGAGACAAACTCGGAGTATGTCATATCGGCGCCCAATTCCTTGCAAATCAGGCGGAACGACGGGTCTGTCACATCTTCCATGGGGGCAAGCATCACGGGACGCTCTCCCAGATCCAATCCGGCAATCTTCATTGTTCCAGTTTCAAAATTACCATTTTCAGCCAAAATCACCAAGATTTTAGCTCTTTTGGGGTATTATTGACCAACAACGGAGCTGTTTAGCCTAAAGTCAGCCAACTGCATAAGTCAGGCCTGAGGCGCTGTGCCGTGTCGGCAAGCGCCATAGGGGTGACCGCCTCTATCGCCGCCGCCACAGCCTGCACCGACGGTGCATGACCGAAATACATCATGGTGCGCGCCATGTTCATGGCCGACTGCTCAAGGTTCTCGGAGCCGATTACAAGTTGGCCGAGATACTGCCTTTTGGCA
>USKE01000009.1 GCA_900555165.1 uncultured Porphyromonadaceae bacterium
GAGTATAATGCCGCCGCAGGCATGATTGCCGGTAACAGCTATTTCGGTGGTGGGCGTCGAGGCAAGGCCGATGTTCACTACATCGAACCCCATGGAACGCAGTGTGGCCACAACGAGCGCATCGACAACCGGACCCGACAGTCGCGCGTCGCGTCCGACCACGATGAGGTTTGTGCCGACGGTTGATGTCTTGCGTATGAAAGCGGCGTAGGCGGCGGTGAACTTCACTACGTCGACAGGGCTGAGGCCCTCGCCGACATGTCCGCCGATTGTGCCGCGGATGCCTGAAATTGACTTGATTAAGCTCATGTTTCTATGCAATGGGAATGTTTTCGGTTGTTGTTTTCGCGTCACGCCCCGGCTCAGTTGCTGATAGCCGGATAGTACCTCACGTTGTAGAGGAACGGCGTGACGTTGGCAATCTCGGAGGTGAGGCCGTACTGCGACTTTATCACGATGTTGACCTCGCAGTCGAGTCCGAGGAATGTGAGCGGAGTCTGCAGACCCGCGCCCCACTGTGACGATGACGCCAGAGTGTAGTTGCCGTAGCGGAACGAAGTGGAACCGGTGGCCACGTCGGTGGCGTTGCCCACACCTTCGCCAAGTTCTTCGGTTTCGGCGTAAGTACTCAGGTTCCAGCGGGTGAAACGGAAGTAGACAAGCTCGTCGTTGCACACCTTGTTGTCGGGGTCGCCGGCGTCAAGAACCTGCATGTAGAGGTTCCCCTCGTCATCGAGCTGGTAATATGGCGCGTCGGGGCCGACCTCGAAAACCGAGTCGGCCGGAATCGAGGTAATCACGTTCTGATTCGACAGGAATACGTTGACAGCCTGGTTCTCGTCGGTCAGCAGTTCGGCGTAGCTTTTCTTGTCGTCGCAGCCGGAAAGGATGACCGGGATGGTTATGATGGCGGCAAAGCCGAGTATGACTGATTCAATTGTTTTCATCAGAGAGTGTTGTTGTTTCGTTTTCATTGTCCTTCGCGGCGCTGTCATCCGACATGCCGGACAGGTAGCGGTCATATTCAGGCATTATCGCCTTCACCATCTCCACCGCCTCGTCAATGGTGCGGTAGATTTCGCCACCGGCGGCATTCTTGTGACCGCCGCCGTTAAAATGGCGTTCGCATATTATGTTCACCGGAAAATCACCTTTCGAGCGTGTCGACACCTTAATATAATCAGTCTCTTCACGCAGGAAAATGGAATAAGTGATGTCGGGCGATGTCAGCGGGCGGTTTACCAGATCTTCCGTATCACCTTTCTGGTAGTGGTAGCGATTCAGCTCCTCGCGTGTCAGCGTTATCAGCGCGGCGCGGTGGTCTGGGAAATACTGGAAACGCTCGGCCATGGCAAAACCGTTCAGACGCAGACGGTTCACCGAGTTGGTGAAATATACCTGGCGGTAGATGGCGTCTTTGTCGATGCCGCGGCGCAGCAGTTCGGCGATGGTGGTATAGAGCTGCGGAGAATTCGAGCTGTACGAGAAGTTGCCGGTGTCGGTCATCATGCCGGTGTAAATGCACATGGCGGCCTCGCGGTCGATCAGGTCGGTGCGGTGCATGCGCTCCAGCACGAGATATATAAGCAGGGAGGTCGACGATGACTCGGGATGCGAAATCAGTATGTCGGGGAAATCAGCCGGGAAGAGGTGATGGTCGATCATCACCTTCACGGCTTTCGACTCGGCTACGGCGCTCCCCATCTTGTCGATGCGTTTCAGATCGTTGTAGTCGAGACAGAAGATCATGTCGGCCTGGGCTATGGCACGCCGGGCATGCGGTTCGTAGCGCGAGAACGGCGTTATGCGGTCGGCCCCGGGCAGAAACATAAGCGTGCGCGTGGGGGTGTCGGGGGTGATGACCCTGACCGACTTGCCGGCGTTCGCGAGAGCGCGTGCCAGACCCAACGACGAGCCCATGGCGTCGCCGTCGGGCGATATGTGGCAGGTAATCACAACCTGTCGCACGCTCTGCAGTTTATGGCGCAGGGCGTTTATGGCCTCAGTGTTGAGTTTGACTTCGTTGGTCATCTGCAATGTCATGAAAGTGCGTCGAGGGCGGCACGCAGGGTGGCCAGTTTCGACTCGGCGTCAGCCTGCTTGCGGCGCTCGGCCTCTACTACAGCCTCGGGGGCTTTCGAGACAAAACGCTCGTTCGACAGTTTCTTCACTACCGAGCCGAGGAAACCCTCGTAATACTCGATATCTTTTTTGAGTTTGGCTTTCTCGGCCTCGGGGTCGATGCTCGACGCCAGGGGCACGAGATATTCGCGTGTGCCGATGAGGAACGATGCGGCCGCGGGATCCTTTGCGGCGTTATCCTCGAACGACGAGAGGTTGGCGAGTTTCTCGATGATGGCCTTGTAGCCGTCGGCGGGCAGACCCGCACCCGTGGCCTTGAGCTCGAGAGCCTCTTTGGGCGCGATGTTGCGTTTCGCACGCACACCGCGCACGGCGGTGATTATCTCTTTGGCCTGCTCCATCATGGCAAGTGTGTCGGCATCGGAGTTGCCGGCGGCAGGGAGCGGGGCGTACATTATTGACTCGCCCGGGCGACGCTCCTCAAGGTTCTGCCACAGTTCTTCGGTGATGAAGGGCATGATCGGGTGGAGCAGTCGCAGCAGCGAGTCGAAGTAGCCGAGCGTGACCTTATAGGCCTCGGCCGACATCGCGCCGCCGTAGGCGGGTTTCACGATTTCGAGATACCACGACGAGAACTCGTCCCAGAACAGACGGTAGAGCATGTTCACAGCCTCTGACAGACGGAATTTCGACAGCAGGTCGGCCGTTTCTGCCGCGGCGTCGGCCAGACGCGCGCCAAACCACTCCATGGCCTGACGGGTAGCGGCGTCGGCCGGGGGATCCTCAACGTTCCACCCCTTGACAAGACGGAACGCATTCCAGATCTTGTTGCAGAAATTGCGGCCGGTCTCGCAGAGTTTCTCGTCGAAGAGTATGTCATTTCCGGCGGGAGCCGACATCATCAGGCCAACGCGCACACCGTCGGCACCATACTGCTCGATCAGATTCAGAGGATCGGGCGAGTTGCCGAGCGACTTGGACATCTTGCGGCCCAGTTTGTCGCGCACGATGCCGGTGAAGTACACGTTTTTGAACGGCTCCTTGCCCACGTATTCATAGCCTGCCATAATCATGCGGGCCACCCAGAAGAAGATGATATCCGGACCGGTGACCAAAGTGGCCGTCGGATAATAGTAGCTTATCTCCTCGTTTCCGGGATTGTTGATGCCGTCGAACAGGGTGATGGGCCAGAGCCACGACGAGAACCAGGTGTCGAGCGCGCCTTCATCCTGACGCAGGTCAGAGAGGGCAAGGTCGGCGTGGCCTGTGGCCTGACGAGCCTCGTCAAGCGCGGCCTCGGCTGTGGGAGCCACGAACACCTGCTCTTTGCCGTCGGCAGGATCTGTGTAATAATATGCGGGGATGCGGTGGCCCCACCAAAGCTGGCGGCTGATGCACCAGTCCTTGATGTTTTCGAGCCAGATGCGGTAGGTGTTCTTGTATTTTTCGGGCACGAAGGCGATTACATCGTCCATCACCGGCGAAAGCGAGATGTCGGCGAAGTGTTTCATGTTCACGAACCACTGCAGCGACAGGCGCGGTTCGATGGCCACTTTCGTGCGCTCCGAGAAACCGACCTTGTTGTCATAATCCTCGACCTTCTCGAGAAGTCCGGCGTCGCCGAGGTCTTTCGCGATTGCCTTGCGGCAGTCGAAACGGTCCATGCCCACATACATGCCGGCAACAGGAGCCACGGTACCGTCTTCGTTGAAGATGTCGATGGTTTCGAGCGAGTGTGTCTTCCCCAGCTCGTAGTCATTCTTGTCGTGTGCAGGGGTGACCTTCAGACAGCCTGTGCCGAAGTCTATTTCCACATAACGGTCTTCGATCACAGGTATCTCACGGCCCACCAGCGGCACGATTACGCGGCGCCCCTTGAGCCAGCGGTTCTTCGGATCCTTGGGATTGATGCACATGGCCGTATCGCCCATGATGGTCTCGGGGCGCGTGGTGGCCACGACTGCGTAGCGGTGTCCGTCGGCATCGGTGTGAATAACATTCCCCTCCTCGCCGTCGAGTTCGCCGGGGGTATCGTCGGCAACGTAATACTTCAGATAGTAGAGCTTGGATTTCTCGTCAACGAAGTACACCTCGTCGTCAGAGATGGCCGTGCGGTTCTGCGGATCCCAGTTTACCATGCGCAGGCCGCGGTATATGAGCCCTTTGTCGTAAAGATCGCAGAATACTTTGGTCACGGCCTCGCTGCGCGGTTCGTCGAGGGTGAAAGCCGTGCGCTCCCAGTCGCATGACGCGCCGAGCTTGCGCAGCTGCTGCAGGATTATGCCGCCGTGATGACGGGTCCAGTCCCAGGCATGCTCAAGGAACTGCTCGCGTGTCAGGTCGGTCTTCTTTATTCCCTCGGCGGCGAGTTTGGCGATGACTTTTGTCTCGGTGGCAATCGACGCATGGTCTGTTCCGGGCACCCAGCAGGCGTTTTTCCCCTCCATGCGGGCACGGCGCACAAGAATATCCTGAATGGTTTCGTTAAGCATGTGGCCCATGTGGAGCACACCGGTCACGTTTGGCGGCGGAATCACCACTGTATAGGGTTCACGTGCGTCGGGTTCGGAATGAAACAGGCGGTGTTCCATCCAGTAATCATACCATTTCTGTTCTACCTCGGCGGGCGAATATTTTGAAGCGAGTTCTTTCATGAAAGGGGTTGAAAAATAGCCTTTGCAATAGATGCGTAATAATTTGGGCACAAATTTACAACTTTTCATCGGAATATCGTTATCTTTGCGCTCAATAATATATATAATCAGAGGGCGACACCACTTCCGGTGTGCTGTCGATATACATTTTTCAGATGAAGAAACGATAAGAAAACATATTTTATCACATGAAAAAATCAGTCATACTTTCGGCCATGAGTCTACCGCTTGTAGCCGCGTCGCTGGTGTCATGCGGCGGCAAAGCCGATGAGGGCACACTCATCGACAAGCCGCAGTTCGAGGCCCCTGCCGACGGCATCTTCAACATCGACGCCCTTGAAGCGCTCGGTCGCGTGTCGAACCCGCAGCTTTCGCCCGACGGCAAAAAGGTACTGCTCGGCATCAGCTATGAGAGCGTTGAGCAGAACAAGAGCAACAACGAGCTTTATGTAGTAAACATCGACGGTTCTGAGCTTACACGCCTTACGAAAACTGCCGGCTCTGAGCAGGCTGCCGTGTGGATTGACGGCGGAGAGCGCATTGCATTCATCGCCGCCGACCCTGACAAGAAAACGCCCCAGCTGTGGGTGATGAACGCCGACGGTTCGGGGCGCAAGGCTGTGACCGATGTGGAGAACGGTGTCAACGGCTTTGTGTTCTCGCCCGACGGCAAAAAGGTCGTGCTTGTATCGAATGTCAAGTTCACCCGTACCGCAGCCGACGTCTATCCCGATCTTCCCAAGGCTACGGGACGCATCATCGACGACCTGATGTACAAGCACTGGGACGAATGGGTGACCGAGGTACCCCACCCCTTTGTGGCCGATTTCGATGGCTCGACCGTGTCGAATATCAAGGACATCATGGCCGACGAACCCTACGAGTCACCCATGAAACCGTTCGGCGACGTGGAATCGTTTGCCTGGAGTCCCGACTCGAAACAGCTCGTTTATGTGTCGCGTAAAAAGACCGGCCTGGAATATGCCATATCAACGAACTCAGACCTCTACCGCTATGACCTTGAGTCAGGAAAGACCGAGAACCTCACCGAAGGGATGATGGGCTACGACACCAATCCCGCCTACTCGCCCGACGGCAACTGGCTGGCATGGCTCTCGATGGAGCACGACGGCTACGAGTCTGACAAGAACCGCATCTTCGTACTCAACCTGAAATCAGGCGAGAAGACCGACCTCACAACCGACTGGGACTACACCGCCGACGCCATAGCATGGCGCCCCGACTCGAAGTCAATCATCTTCACAGCCGCCTATCAGGGTTGCGAACCGGTGTTCACTCTCGACGTTGCCTCGAAACAGGTGACCATGGTGTCTGACAAGGCCGACGTCTGCGACTATGCCTCGGCCATGCCTGTAGGCAACGACAAGGTGATTGCCCTGCGCCACTCAATGCTCTACCCCAACGAGCTGTTCATGCTCGCCGACGGCAAGGCTACCGCAATCACGAAAGTAAACGAGGATATCCTCTCGAAGATCAAGGCACCCAAAGTCGAGAAAGTGCTTGTGCCCACCACCGACGGCAAGGAGATGACAACCTGGGTTGTATATCCTCCCGAATTCGACCCCGCGAAAAAATCCCCCGCAATCCTGTATTGCCAGGGCGGCCCCCAGCAGGCTGTAAGCCAGTTCTGGTCGTATCGCTGGAACCTGATGCTGATGGCCTCGAACGGTTACATCGTCATCGCACCGAACCGCCGCGGTCTTCCCGGCTTCGGCACCGAGTGGAACGCCCAGATTTCGGGTGACTATCCCGGCCAGAATATGAAAGACTATCTTGCCGCAGTAGATTTCATGAAAGAGAAACCCTACGTCGACGGTGAGCATATCGGTGCTGTCGGCGCAAGCTACGGCGGTTTCTCGGTCTACATGCTTGCCGGTATACACGAAGGCCGTTTCGCCGCCCTGATCGCCCATGCCGGCATCTTCAACATGGAGGCCCAGTATCTCGAAACCGAAGAGATGTGGTTCGCCAACTGGGATATGGGCGGAGCCTTCTGGGACAAATCCAACGCCACCGCTCAGCGCACTTTCGCAAACTCGCCCCACCGTTTCGTTGACAAATGGGATACCCCCATCCTTGTGACCCACGGTGAACTCGACTACCGCATCCTCTCGTCACAGGGCGAAATGGCATTCAATGCCGCGAAACTCCGTGGCATCCCGGCCGAGATGCTTATCTTCCCCGACGAGAACCACTGGATTCTCAAACCGCAGAACGCCATTCTCTGGCAGCGCGTGTTCTTCCGCTGGCTTGACCGCTGGCTGAAACCCGGTTCTGACGCCGCCAAAGCCGCTCAGGCCACAGAACCCGCCGACAGCGTAAAACACTGATTACAGCCAGACTGAAAATATTGACCCCGCACTGCCGGTACCGGCGATGCGGGGTCTGTTTTTTTACTGCCATGACAACATTGTCACGGACTGATATCTCTTTTGGGTCAATGCTTGTCGGTACGATAAGCCTCGGCCGAGGCCTCGAAATACCATGAGGCTGCGCGTTTAACGATCTGTTTAATGGTCATAATGTGCAGTTTTATAGTTGTTGAACATGAGTTTCGTCTACCTTTCACGGTTTCAGAAACCGGTTGTGCGTTTGAGAAAAGGGAGAGAGATGACGGCTGATCAGTTGGCCTGCGAGCCAAAGGTGTTGATCACATCGGCATGGTTCGAGCAGTCGCCCGTGATACGCATTCCGTCACCGTTCGCAAGGTTCAGCCAGAAGTTGCCGAAACCTGTTTTGAAAACTTTCAGCATTTGAGTCATAACACTTGATGCTTGTGAGTGTCTTTGATCATGTCGCACCGTTGAAGTCCGCATACGGTCGCCGACACTCTGTTAATAATAACCATTCGTGTCGAAGTGGATTGTGCGATGTTTTGGAAGCCTTGTTGAAATTGATGTAAAGTTTAAGTTGAAGTAAGTTTTATAGGCAAACCTGAAACAATCTTGTGTGTAATCTAAAATTACTGATACAATCCCTCGGAAGAATGGAAAATCACCTTTGTGATTTCACT
Source organism: uncultured Porphyromonadaceae bacterium (assembly GCA_900555165.1). GTDB lineage: Bacteria > Bacteroidota > Bacteroidia > Bacteroidales > Muribaculaceae > UBA7173. The sequence continues at coordinate 7,771 of USKE01000009.1, forward strand.
ATATATACACTTGAAAACGGTGCAAAGTTAGTTAAAGAAATCGAAAATCTGCCATAAAAATATGTTATTTAACATCTTTTCTTTGTAACACCTTAACTGTCAGCTCATCGTAAAAGCGTTTCAGAAATGTTAAAAAACCTCTATTTTGATGCGCGTCATCTCAAATACCGTCGATAATTCGTAATTTTGTAATTTGAGAATTTAATCACAACCGTGTTTCAAGCGTGTTTCACTCCATATTTCAACGGCATTATGCCAACATGTCATGTGCATGGCACGCTTTTTTACTGAATAAATCAGACTGACTGTCCTATGGGATTCGGAGATATGGTGCGCAATCTGCCGCCTGTTACAAAAAATCTGCTCATCGTGAACATCCTCATCTGGCTTGCGATGGCGCTTGTACCCTCATTGTCTCATCTGCTTGAGGCATACGGGGCGCTCTATTATTTCACGTCTGACCAGTTCCTCCCCTCGCAGCTGATCACCTACATGTTCATCCATGCCAATTTCACCCACCTTTTCTTTAATATGTGGGCGCTTTTCATGTTCGGCGTGATGATGGAGCGTGTGCTCGGCTCGCCCAAATTCCTTTTCTACTATGTATCGTGCGGCATGGGTGCGGCGCTGGTACAGGAGGGGGTGTTTGCCATGATGATAAGCCACTATTCAGGTCTTTTCGCTGATCCGGGCGCGGTGAGGTCTCTGCTCAGCCACTCGACCGTAACCAACGGGGAGCTGATGGCTATGGGCATCTCGCCGATTGAACCTGCGATACATTCGCTGTTCGGGCTTTATCATACACCCACCATCGGAGCCTCCGGTGCCATCTTCGGCATACTGCTGGCATACGGCTACATGTTCCCGAACATGCGCATATATATGATTATCCCCCCCATGCCCATCAAGGCTCGCACGTTCGTGATAATCTATGCCGTAATAGAGCTGGCCTTAGGCGTCTACAACAACCAGGCCGACACTGTGGCTCACTTCGCACACCTTGGAGGCATGCTGGCAGGTCTGCTCCTGCTTATATATTGGCGTAAAAAACATATTATCGGCGGCCCTTATAATTTCTGAGGTACTAATTTCTATCGTATGACGATAAAAGCGATTATACACAAAAGCTGTCGTTCAGTGCAGTCAGCGCCCTTGCAGATGGTGCTGGTGCTCAACGTGGCCATTTATGTGGCGCTTAAAGCCTTGTGGCTCGTCGGCGGAGAAAGCGGGATATTTGACCGGGCTGTAAACGCGACTGTAATCGAAAACTCTTTCGCAGGGATGCTTGCGCATCCATGGTCGGTGGCCACCTATGCCTTCGTGCACCTCGATTTTCTGCATCTGCTGGTCAATATGCTGTGGTTCGCCTGTTTCGCATCCGTGATATGCACTGTCAGAGACCGCAGTAATGTATGGTGGCTCTATCTGACCGGAGCAGTCGCCGGCGCGCTGGCATGCATGGCTGTCGGCGGAATCACTTTCGGGCTCACAAGGATGGCCGGTGCGTCGGCTGCGGTGATGTGTATCCTTGGCGCCGCGCTCGCTTATGCTCCGCGTTACCGGATAAAGGTGGCGCTGATAGGCGACGTGCCGCTTGTCGTCGTAGCCGCCGTGGGCGGTCTTTGCCTGTTCACGGAAACCGGCGTGTCCATGGCCGCGCATGTGGCCGGACTCGCCGCCGGCATTATATGGGGGCTTTCATGGCGCCGCTCGCAGCGTCAGGTGCGCCGTGTTACCCGCGAGGCGATGGTCAGAGAGTCGGCCCGGAAAGCGCTACTCGACAAGGCGCGTACCCTCGGATATGCCTCACTTTCGCAAACTGAACGTATTCAACTGTTTGACATTAGTAATGGATTTAAAAAAGACTGACATACGGAAACTCTGGCATAACCGACGGTCACTCATACCCCCCGGGCCATGGAAAAAAACAGTAAGGATAACCGGCTGGATGTTCTGCTCATTGCTTGGACTGTGTACCATAGCGGCCGGATATTCAGGACTGATTGACCCGAACATAACGGCCATACCGGCCATTCTCGCACTTACTTTCCCCCTGTGGATACTGCTGACACTGCTGGCACTTGCGGTGACACTGTGTTTTTCGCGCTGGATGGCACTCGTGCCGGCGGCCACCCTTGTGTTCTGCCTCGGCCCCATACTGAGCAATATGCCACTCAATCTCGTTGACGAGAAGATAACCCCGAAAGACCAAGACCGAATATTCAAACTACTGTCATACAATTCGATGGCATTGTTGAGTGCCCGTCACCCGGGAGATGCCACAAACTCGTTTGACCCTGATTTTCCCTATAATCCCACCCTGTCGTTCATAATAAACTCAGGGGCCGATGTGGTGTGTCTGGCCGAGTATCCTCGCCATCTCACACCGCAGAAAATGATACGTGTCACCCCAGAGCAGTGTGACTCAATGGACCGCATCTACCCGCACAAGGTAGCTAACGACTACGAGACCATATATTCCAAGTATCCCCTTTACCCAGTAGAGCCCAATTATCCGCCACACGATCCCTACCCGGCATTTCTCCCCGCCGTGGTCGACATTATGGGACGCAAGACTCTTGTGGTGGCTGTGCATCTTGCCTCATTCGAGCTTGACGACAATGACCGTATGGCATACCGCGAGTTCATCAAGGGGCAGGCTGACGTAACGAGCACCAAACAGCGTCTCCTGCCCAAGCTCTCGCTGGCGTTTACCAGGCGCGCGGCGCAGGCCGATTCCATCCGGTCGCTGATTGACCGTCTCGGCATCAATAACGTGATAGTAACCGGCGATTTCAACGATGTGCCCGGATGCTATGCCATACGCCGTCTGTGCCGCGACGACATGCGCAGTTCGTTCGACGTTGCCGGCCGAGGCCTCATCAACACCTTCCATGCCAACCATTTCTATTTCCATATAGACCACACCCTTTACCGCGGCGGCATGGAGGCCGTCAGGTTCGATCGCCCCTCATTTGACAACTCCGACCACTACCCTATCGAGACAATATTCAAATGGGTGCCGGCAAACCGGGGCGACATGCACGGGGTTCCACCCATAAACCTCATCCCCGACAGTCTCCGCAAGGAAATCTGACGACGGGGCACACGAGACTGATCAACTGACAACCGAATAAAACGTAAAACCATTCATAATCCATTAATCCCCAATGCCCATGAAGCCAATCATCAAAGGCATGTGTGCGGCCGCTGCCGCCACTGCGATCGTGATGGGTTCGTCATGCTCTAAAAAAGAGCATGTAAACCCGTTCCTGGCCGAGTACGACACCGAGTTCCAGATTCCGCCGTTCGACCGAATCGAGATCGACGACTATCTGCCCGCATTTGACGCCGGAATCAGAGAGGCCAATGCGAAGATCGATTCAATCGTATCCAATCCGGAAACACCCACTTTCGAGAACACCATCCTGCCGCTGAGCTGTCTCAGCCCCACTCTCGACCGTGTGATGTCTGTACTCATGTCGCTCACCGAGGCAGATTCGTCTGATGAGCTCACCGAGGTCTCGGAAAAAATCATGCCGCGTTACACCGCCTTCAACGACGAGGTGATGATGAATCCCGGCCTCTTCAAGCGCGTCGAGGCTGTTTACAACGCCATCGACACAGCCGCACAGCCCCTCGACGAACGCCGCGCCATCGAGGAGACCTATCGTGATTTCGTGCGTAACGGCGCCAAACTCGGGTCAAGCCAGCAGACCGAACTGAAGAAAGTTAACACCACTCTTACCGACCTTTACCTCAAGTTCAACAAGAACCTGCTGGCAGCCAACAATGCTTTCGAGATTGTGGTCGACAGCAAAGAGGAACTTGCCGGTCTGCCGCAGAACGTCATCGACAATGCCGCTGCCGAAGCCGAGGCCCGCGGACATGAGGGCAAATGGGTGTTTACCCTTCACGCGCCTTCGCGTCTGGCCGTGCTGCAGTATGCCCAGAACCGCGACCTGCGAGAGAAGATGTGGCGCGGCTATACCTCTAATGCTACCAAAGAGGGAATGGACAACCGCCCTGTAATCGTTGAGATTCTCAAGAACCGCGCCCGCAAGGCCGAGCTGCTCGGATTCAAGGATTATGCCGCATATGCCGTGTCAGACAAAATGGCCGCGACCCCCGAGGCTGCCGAGGCCCTGCTGATGAAAGTCTGGGAACCCGCCAAGGCGAAGGTGGCTGAAGAGGTGGCCGCGATGCAGAAACTCTCTGACGAATCTGGCAACGACTTCAAAATCGCTCCGTGGGACTATTATTTCTTCGCCGAAAAAGTACGCCAGAAGAAATATGCCCTCGACGAGGCTGCCATCAAGCCCTATTTCGCTGTTGACTCGGTGCGCAAAGGTATCTTCGAGATGGCCAACCGCCTCTACGGCATCACGTTCACCGAACTCCCCGACGCGCCCAAATACCACAAGGATGTCAAGGTATATGAGGTGAAAGACGCCGAAGGCAAGCATCTCGCCGTTTTCATGACCGACTACTTCACCCGCGCCTCAAAACGTCAGGGCGCATGGATGGAAGAACTCAAGACCTCATGGGTAAATCCCGACGGTTCGGTAGAGCGTCCTATAGTATATAATGTCGGTAACTTCGCGCCCCCCACGGCCGACGCACCTGCCCTGCTGTCGATTGACGACGTGCAGACCATGTTCCACGAGTTCGGCCACGGCCTCCACGGCATGCTGTCAAAGGCCCGTCTGCGCTCACAGAGCGGCACTTCGGTTGACCGCGACTTTGTGGAATTCCCCTCGCAGTTCCACGAGCACTGGGCATTCACCCCCGAACTGCTCAAGTCATACGCCCATCACTACAAGACCGGCGAGCTTATCCCCGATTCGCTCGTATCGCAGATCAATGCCGCCTCGAAACACAACATGGGTTTCATGACCACCGAACTTGTGGGCGCCGCACTGCTTGACCTCCACTACGGTCATCTCAAGCCCGAGGGTAAAGTCGATGTCGAGGCATTCGAGAAGAGTGTCGCCGACAAACTCGGCATGCCCGCCGAGCTGACTTTCCGTTACCGCTCGCCCTACTTCAAGCATATTTTCGGCGACGAAGGTTATGCCTCGGGTTATTACACCTACATCTGGGCCGAGGTGCTTGATGCCGACGCATACGAGCTGTTCAAAGAGCGCGGCATGTTCGATGCCGAATCGGCTGCCAAACTCAAGAAAGTCCTTGAGTCAGGCGGTTCACAGGATCCGATGGTGCTCTTCGAGGAGTTTCGCGGCCACCGTCCGTCGGCTGACGCCCTGCTGCGTCAGCGCGGCCTGATGTAATCCGTTGAGAGTGATCTCCGTGCCACCCGAATAAATATGACATTACCGGTGTGCGTGAATATCAATTCACGCACACCGTGTTTTTTATCAACGAATTAGGCCGCAAAACCGCACATTTTCAGTGTTAATGTGCTAATAATCCAAAAAAAATTGCCAAATTTGCATGATAAAACCAATGGAGCCGGTTCTTCTATGCAGACCAGTGCCTTTATGGCTCCATAACATTACCACATAAATGCAGTTTACAGCAGCACAGATAGCACAGCTTGCCAACGGTACAGTTGAGGGCAATCCAGATGTGGCGGTTTCTACATTCGCCAAAATCGAGGAGGGCCATCCGGGAGCTATTTCGTTCCTTGCCAACGCCAAATACACGCATTATATTTATGAGACCGCATCGTCTGTGGTTCTTGTGAGCCGTGACTTCGTGGCCGAGAGGCCGGTGAAGGCTACCCTCATAAGGGTCGACGACCCGTATGCGACCGTGGCCTCCCTTCTTGAGATGGTGGCCGAGATGCTTGAACCGAAACCCCGGGGAATCGAGCAGCCCTGTTTCATAGCCGAAGGAGTTGAGGTGCCCGACGACGCCTATATCGGTGCTTTCGCCTATATCGCGAAAGGTGTCCGTCTGGGGCGTGGCGTGAGAATATACCCGCAGACATACGTGGGCGAGAATGTGGTCATCGGCGACAACACCCAGCTGAAACCCGGGGTCAAGGTGTACCACAATTGCCACATAGGCGCCCGGTGCATACTCCATTCGGGGGTTGTAGTCGGCGGCGACGGTTTCGGTTTCGCCCCTCATGACGGTCATTACAAGAAAATACCCCAGCTCGGCAATGTTGTGATTGACGATGATGTTGAAATCGGCGCGAACACCACAGTAGACCGCGCGGTGATGGGGTCGACTCGTATCGGAGCGGGCACCAAGATTGACAACCTCATACAGATTGCCCACAACTGCACTGTGGGGCACGATACCGTAATGGCCGCACAGGCAGGTATCGCCGGCTCAACCCATGTGGGCTCGAACTGCATGATCGGCGGACAGGTAGGTCTGGCGGGTCACATAAAGGTGGGGGACAATGTGCAGATAGGCGCCCAGAGCGGCGTGCACTCGAACCTGCGCGACGGCGCTCGTGTATTGGGCACACCTGCCATCTCCGTCGGCGATTATGCCCGCATGAATGTGTACCTTAAACGCCTCGGCGATATTTTCGAGAGGGTGAAAAAGCTCGAAGAATCGCAGCCCCACAACTCTGAAAACAAATAAAACAGCATATTCTGATGAAACAGATCACCCTCAGCGGCGAATTTTCTGTCAAAGGAAAAGGCCTGCATACCGGCCTCGACATCGAGGCCACCTTCCTCCCTGCTCCCGAGAACCACGGATACAAGATACAGCGTGTCGACATGCCTGACCAGCCGGTAATCGATGCCGTGGCAGAGAATGTCACCCAGACTGACCGCGGCACAGTGATTGAGCGCGGCGACGTGCGCGTGTCGACCATCGAGCACGCTCTGGCAGCCCTATATGCCGCCGGCATTGACAACTGCCTTATCAAGGTCAACGCTCCCGAGCTCCCCATCATCGACGGCTCGGCACGCGTATTCAGCGAGAACATCGAGCGCGTGGGCACAACCGAGCAGAACGCCGACAAGAACTACTACGTCGTAAAGCACAAGATCGAGGTACGCGACCCTGAGACCGGCGCCCACCTTACCGTTCTTCCCGACAATGACTTCTCGATCGACGTGATGATCTCATACGACTCACCGGTGCTGACAAACCAGTTTGCACGTCTTGAGAACATCGCCGACTTCAACGACCAGATTGCCGCAAGCCGCACTTTCGTGTTCGTGCGCGAAATCGAGCCGTTGCTCCAGGCCAACCTCATCAAGGGTGGCGACCTCGACAATGCCATAGTCATCTACGACCGCGAAATGTCGCAGGAGCACCTTGACCACATCTCGTCGCTGATGGGTCTCCCCCCTATGAAGGTCACCGAGTTCGGCTGCATATCGAACACCCCGCTGAAATTCGACAACGAACCGGCACGCCACAAACTGCTTGACGTAATGGGCGACGTGGCCCTCATAGGCCGTCCGCTCAAAGGCCGCATCATCGCATCGCGCCCCGGGCACTCGATCAACACGAAATTCGCAAAACAGATCCGCAAGGAGATCAAGCGCCAGGAACTGCAGGCTCCGCTCTACAATCCGTCGCAGGCTCCGCTGATGGACATCAATCAGATTCGCGAGCACCTGCCCCACCGCTACCCGATGCTGCTTGTCGACAAGATTATCGAGCAGGGCGAGTCATATATCGTCGGCGTGAAGAACGTCTCCGTAAACGAGCCTTTCTTCCAGGGGCATTTTCCCCAGGAACCCGTCATGCCCGGCGTACTGCTTGTCGAGGCCATGGCGCAGACCGGCGGTCTGCTCGTACTCGGCTCTATCGAGGATCCCGAAAAATACTCCACCTATTTCATGAAAATCGACAACGTGAAGTTCCGTCAGAAAGTCGTCCCCGGCGACACCCTGCTCTTCCACGTGTCGTTCATGACACCCCTGCGTCGCGGATGCGCCCTCATGAAAGGCGTGGCCTTCGTAGGCGACAAGATTGTTTGCGAATGTGAGTTCATGGCCCAGATTGTCAAAAACAAATGAAACAGCCCTTTGCATATATCCATCCGGCCGCGAAAATCCACCCCTCGGTAGTGATCGAGCCGTTTGTAACAATTGACGCGAATGTAGAGATCGGCGAAGGCACGCACATCGGATCGAATGTGACGATCATGGAGGGCGCGCGCATCGGCCGTCATTGCAACATATTCCCTGGCGCGGTTATCTCGGGCATCCCCCAGGACCTCAAGTTCAAAGGTGAGGATACCGTGGCCGTGATCGGCGACAACACCACCATCCGCGAGTGCGTTACCATAAACCGTGGTACCGCCTCGAAAGGGCGCACCGTCGTGGGCAACAACTGCCTCATCATGGCCTATTGCCATGTGGCGCACGATGTTACCCTGGGCAACAACGTGATAATGTCTAACGCCACTCAGGTAGCCGGCGAAGTGCAGATTGACGATTTCGCCGTCATTGGCGGCGGCACGCTGATTCACCAGTTCTGCCATCTTGGCGCGCACATCATGATTCAGGGCGGTTCGCGCATAAACAAGGATATCCCCCCGTTCGTGAAAGCCGGCCGCGACCCCATCGCCTACACCGGTATAAACTCAATCGGTCTGCGCCGCCGCAATTTCACCAACGACCAGATCCGCGACATCCAGGAGATATACCGTTACCTCTATCTGTCGCGCCTGAACGTGTCTGACGCCGTTGACCGTATCGAGGCTGAGCTTCCCGCCACCCCCGAACGCGACCAGATCATAGAGTTCATCCGCAACTCACGCCGTGGCATTGTCCGCGGCTATGTATGAGGCCAGCGCCTCGGCGCATCTGTCGCCGTCGATAGCGGCCGAGACGATTCCGCCGGCATAGCCGGCACCCTCGCCGCAAGGATACAGCCCTGCAACCGAAATGTGTTGCAGGGTTTCCTTGTCTCTGGGAATACGCACCGGAGACGATGTGCGCGTCTCGGCGCCGATCACCGTGGCCTCGGGAGTGAGGAAACCGGGGCGTTTGCGGTCGAAATCGCGGAATCCGCGGCGCAGACGGCGGCTCACCGGCCCGGGCAACAGCAGGTCGACGCGGCCCGGATGAATCCCGGGTGCGTATGACGTGGCCGGCAGAGTGGCCGACGGCCTCCCCTCCACAAAATCGGTCATCCGCTGGGCTGGCGAGTTCTGGCTGTGGCTGTCGTTGAAGAATGCCGTTTCCACCGTGTGCTGGTATTCCATTACTTTCAGCGGGCCATATTTTTCATATTCGGCGGGAATATCCTCGGGCAGAATCTCCACTACCATGCCGGAGTTTGCCCAGCGGCCGGCGCGGGCC
>USKE01000010.1 GCA_900555165.1 uncultured Porphyromonadaceae bacterium
ACGGCGGTGGTACCCGTGGCGCTGACTCCGTTGTCATGGTGCTGGTTCGGACTGGCCAGGGTGCTTGAACGTGTCGTGACATCGGTTCTGCTTGCGGTGGTCTATTATCTGGTGGTGACCCCCGTGGGACTGTTGCGCCAGCTCACGGCAAAAAAGGATGTCCGTGAACCTTCGGCATCGACCCTGCGCGACGCCGACCATCAGTATGGCCCCGCTGATTTCGACCGGCAGTTCATTGATTTCACTTGCAAAGGAAGATAGTAATAGATGAATGACGCCCACCATGTAGGGATGCACCCTGGTGCATCCTGAATATAATGAGTTATACCCTTGTAAAAGGTGGATGCACCGGGGTGCATCCCTACAATCTGACATAGGACAGTCAGAGTAAGTAAATAATCGATATTTATAGAATTATTAAACACAACAAGATATCATGGAGTTTCTGAAAGAATTTTTGCAGTTCCTCAAGGCTGAAAAGCGTTACTGGCTGATACCGCTGGTGGCGATATTGCTGTTGTTAAGCGTTATAATCGTGGCGTCGCAGGGGAGTGCGCTGGCACCGTTCATTTACTCGATTTTCTGACGGTCATGACGGCTATTCTCGGTCTTTCGTTCGATTATCACGACAGCGCTGCCGCTCTGGTGGTAGACGGCGTTATCGCGGCAGCTGCGCAGGAGGAGCGGTTTACCCGACGCAAGCATGACGCCGGTTTCCCGCGCCATGCCATCGCGAGCGTGCTCGATACTGCCGCCGTGGCGTCGGCCGATATCACATCAGTGGTGTTTTACGAGAAACCGTTTACGAAGTTCGGCCGTCTGCTTGACACCTATCACCGGTTCGCCCCGCGCGGGTTGCGCAGTTTCCTGAAGGCGATGCCGGTGTGGTTGAAAGAGAAACTGCACACCCGCGAGCGCATAGCCCGCGAATTGCGAGCCATCGGAATCGACGCCCCGCTTTCATTCTCTGACCACCATCTGTCGCATGCCGCGAGCGCGTTTTTCCCGTCGCCGTTCAGCCGCGCGGCTATACTGACCCTCGACGGGGTGGGCGAGGAGGTCACCACGTCAATTGCCCTGGGCGAAGGAAACAGCATCCGTTTGCTGAAAACGATCTCGTTCCCCGACTCGTTGGGACTGTTCTATTCGGCGGTGACATATTACTGCGGGTTCCGCGTGAACAGCGGCGAATACAAGCTCATGGGGCTGGCACCCTACGGCAACGCCGCCAATGCGGCCCGGCTTGAGGAGCTGTTGCGCCGCGAGGTAATCACAGTGTATGCCGACGGCTCGTTCCGGCTCAACCCCGACTATTTCAACTATTCCGTGGGGCTGTCAATGACGCGCGACCGCGCGTGGCAGCGTCTTACCGGAATCGCGCGCCGTCTACCCGAATCGGAGATTTCCCCCGCGCATATCGACCTCGCGCTTGCCGCGCAGCACATAACCGAAGATATTATACTGAAACTCGCGGCCACGGCACGTGAGCTTACCGGCGCCGACAATCTTGTGCTGGCCGGCGGAGTGGCGCTTAACTGTACTGCCAACGGCCGGTTGCAGCGCGCCGGGATGTTCCGGAATATATGGATGCAGCCCGCGGCCGGCGATGCCGGCGGTGCGCTCGGTGCCGCCCTTGCTCAATGGCATATAGCGATGGGGAACCCGCGTGTGGTGCCTGTCGGCGATGCAATGCAGGGGGCATATCTGGGGCCGTCGTTCACCCGTGGCCAGGTGGTGCGTCAGCTCGGTGCTGACGCTGTGTATGAGGAGTTGTCAGACGGGGAGCTGTTCGCGACCGTGGCGCGTGAGATTGCGGCAGGCAAGATTGTCGGATGGTTTCAGGGACGCATGGAATTCGGCCCGCGGGCACTGGGCAACCGGTCGATTCTCGCCGACCCGGCCGACCCCGACATGCAGAGACGCCTGAATCTTGAGATAAAATACCGCGAGTCGTTCAGGCCGTTCGCGCCTGCTGTGCTTGAGGAGGATTGCCTTGAATTCTCCGAGCCGGTACATGCTCCGGACCGTTCCGGTGGCGCGGGCTATCTGCCGTGACACGGTGCCTGATGATTCAGCCGGTTACATGTACCGCCTTTATCAGCGCCGCAGTTCTTTGCCGGCAGTGACGCATGTCGACTATACGGCACGTGTGCAGACTGTGACGGCCGACGGGAATCCGCGTTTTCACGCATTGCTCAGCGCGTTCAAGACCATTACGGGGCGTGGAGTACTGATAAACACCAGTTTCAACGTGCGTGGCGAGCCGATTGTATGCACGCCGGCCGACGCATACCGGTGTTTCATGCACACCGGCATGGATGTGCTGGTAATCAATAATTTCGTGCTGTATAAGGAGGCACAGCCCGCGTCCGCCCGCAAGGATTCAGATGTCACGGCACGCCGGGCATTCACCGACTGACGGTGTGCCGCGTGCAGCGGGTCATGGGTCATGCGTTTTTTGCGACGCAGTCAAGGAACATGGCGGCAAGGGCGTGCGAGGTTGAGCCGGCGGGGTGCACCATCGTGACCGCGCGGTCGGCTGACACCCATTCGGCGCCGTCGACCTCGCACGAAAGGCGCAGGGGCGTGTCGCCCTCGACTTCGGCCAGGAATCCGATCATCAGCATCTCTTTTTTCGCGAACCACCATGTTCCGGCCGGCTCAAGGCGTGTCACGCGCTGGCCGGTCTCTTCCATAATCTCGCGTATGGCACACTCTTCGGCGGTCTCGCCGGGTGTCATGTACCCGCTGACGAGATTGCGGTACGTGGGGTGGATGTATAGCTGGCGCAATAGAAGTACCTCGTTGCGCCGGTTGTGCACCAGGGCGATGATGGCGGTGGAGAACATGTCGAACCAGGGTCGGTCGCACCGGTCGCACCAAGGCACGGCTCCCTCGTCGCCAAGGACGCGCGAGCCGAGCTCTTGCCCGCATTCGGGGCAATATCTGAATCTCATCTTTGTGTTTTCTTATGCCTCTTTACGCGCTCAAGCGTTGAGCGACGGCAGTGACGATACTTCGGTGGGCTGTGCCGCGGTATAAATGTTCACGGGGAGTTCGCCGCTGAGGGCGCCGAGGGCGTTCATGGCCAGTGCCTCAAGTTCATCCTCGCCGGGGAAAATCTCGATGGGTGCGATGTAGTCGATGAGCTTGATAAGCTCGCCGGTCACATATTTCGAGTAGGCTATGCCGCCGGTGATCAGCACGGCGTCAACTTTGCCGCGGAAGGCGGGTGTAAGTGCGGCGATGGCTTTGGCAACCTGATATATCATGGCGTCGAGCACCTCTTTGGCGTGGGCGTCGCCCGCGGCGATACGCTCCTCGATCTCGATTACCGATACGGTGCCCAGGTGAGCTGCCAGACCGGCGCGGCCGCTGATACGTTTCTTAAGTTCCTCGCGGGTGTAGCGGCCTGAATAGCACAGGTCGATGAGGGCGCCCGAGGGGAGCGACCCCGCGCGTTCGGGCGAGAAGGGGCCTTCGCCGTCAAAGGCGTTGTTCACATCGATGCACTTTCCGCCTTTGTGGGCGCCCACAGAGATTCCGCCGCCGAGGTGGCAGATTATGAGGTCGAGATCCTTGTATTTGATTTTCCGCCCCTCTTTTTCAGAGAGCTGGCGGGCGTAGCGGCGCGCTATTGCGCGCTGGTTTAGGGCATGCCAGGTGGTGATGCGCGGCAACAGCGGCGAACCGGTGATGCGTGCGCGCTCGTCAATCTCGTCAACCACGCCGGGGTCGGCTATGAAGGCCGGGCAGTCGGGAATCTCCGAGGCCAACGACTGCGCGATCAGGCATCCGAGGTTGCATGCGTGGTCACGCAGGGCGTGCGAGGTGTCATAGACCATAGCGTCGTTTACCTCGTACACACCGCCGGGGATGGGTCTGAGCAGTCCGCCGCGGCCTATGATGGCGTCGAATTCGAAGGGTATGCCCGATGCGGCCAGTGCTTTCAGCACGAGGTCGCGGCGGTAGTCGAGCTGGTCGATTACACGCGGGAAACGTGCCAGTTCCTCCACCGAGTGGCGGATGGTGTTGTGCATTACGGGCTGTGAATCCTCGAAGACAGCAATCTTGGTCGATGTGGACCCGGGATTTATGGCGAGTATTTTCTTCATGTGTTGTAGTCGTTAGTGTGGTGGGGAGAGTGGCCCGGCGTGTCGTGACCGGGATGTATGCGCAGGCTCAGACTGCGAGCACCGTAAGGCAGAGAGAGTAGTATTTCGAGAGCCCGGAGTCGCTGCGCGAGGGGAGCATCACCGGGGCTTTCGGACCGAGGAGCGTGCCGGCCATGTCGGCGTGTCCGAAGAACGAGATGGCCTTGTAGAAGGTGTTGGCCGACTCGATGTTGGGGAACTGCACCAGGTCGGCGTCGCCGCATACGGGAGATGCGATATGCTTTATCTCGGCCGAATGGCGGTCGCAGGCGGTCTTTACATCCATCGGACCGGCCACTATGGCGTCGCCGAACTCCCCCTTGTCGGCCATCTCCACGATGGTCTGGTAATCTACCGAATTGGGGAATTTGGGATTTACCTTTTCGGTGAAGTGTATCAGCGCCACTTTGGGCCGGGAGATGCCGAAACGGCGGATTACGTCGAGGTCGAGCCTGAGCATCTTTATACGCTGGTCAAGCGTGGGGTAGGGTATCACCGCCACGTCTGCCATAAAGAGCAGTTTGTGGTAGTCGGGAATCTGTGCGGCCGTGATGTGGGTCAGCAGCTGCCCCTGGGGCATGATGCCGGTTTCTTTGTTGAGTATGGCGCGCAGAAGGTCGTCGGTGTTGACGATGCCTTTCATGATGATGTCGGCGCGTCCGTCGCGCACCAGCTCAACGGCCTTTTTCGCGGCCTCGACCGGCTGTTTCACATCGATGGTCTCGATAAGCTCGGGAGCCTCGCAACCGTTAATGAAACCTGCGTATTTCTCGCTGTCGCCGATCAGGATGAATGTAGCGAAACCGTCGCGCAGGGCGCGGTCGACGGCATATTGGGTTGCCTCGTCATCGGGGCAGATTACCGCCACGCGTTTCTTAGAGTCGAGAGATTTGAGATGATCGGTCAGTTCGGTGAAATTCCTGATAGGTTCCATGGTTTTAACGGTAGTTATGATGGCTCAACAGTAAGTCACGGTGCAAATATCGTAATTATTGCTGATATATGCGCTATATGTGCAAAGAAAAATGAGTTATTATTGCGCTGAAAATGGCCAAAATTTCTATGTTTTGAAAATGTGTTTTAAAAAATATAATGATAATTTGTCGCTGTATAGGCTCATTTTGTGAGGTAAAATTATCGGTTCGTATAAGCTGTTGCACATTGGGTGTGCAAATGTGCAATTATTCTTACAATAAATCATGGCTCCCGGATGCGTTGCCGGCGTACCTGCCGAAAAAATCGGCGACACCATCACTGGCATCGCCGGGGAAATATTAAATCAGATGAAGAGAATTAATCAAAAGCACTTAATAATTTGTGGAAAGTGCCCGTCATAAAACACTAATTGCAATTATTGATAGATATTGTATGGATTATGTTTCTGATGTTGTTTATTTATTATGTCGCAAAGTTAACTGAAATTTTGTAAAAACAAAACTTTTTGTCAAATTATTTTAAAAAATAGTGGCATTTTTGATTTTGACAGCTAAAAACATCCATATGTAGCTTAAATGAGCCTTGTGACACTTGTCAAGCATATTGCATAAATTGCTTGCAAATGTACTAAGGTGTGTGATTCGCCCACATTCTCAGCGCCTCAACAGTGGGTGTGTAATAGTGTGGCTATATTCATTGTAGGGCCGCTATATGTAACGACCGCCACCTGATTAATTCAGCAATAGACTGAAATTCACTTGGTAATCGACCGCTACCGGTAGCGGCCCTACAATAGAATGATGATAATTATGCGTCTAAATCGCTTATATATGCATATTGGTACACCCGCAATACCGGAGTTGATCGGTTTCTGGCATGTACTAAAAGGCTGGAGGGGGCAGTAGATAATCTTGCCTGCGGGATCTTTGTCTACGGCGATGTAGAAGTTGCCTTTGACCGGGTGTGCAACTTTGATACCCTCGGGGTAAAATAGCGTGTCGGGGCTAATGTGCTTTTTGTGCCATCTGTGCCGACTTTTTAGATGCCGGTATTGTCGGTCATGGTGATGGCGTTTTACTGACTGACAGAACCAGCCTGATAGACCTATTCGACAAATCGAACTTCAAAAATGTTAATTTCTTCTGCGGTTTCGGTGATCCAAATTTATTGAATTTCTAACCTCGTCAATTATTGGTCAAGAGTGGTTTAATCTATATTCCAATATGCGTCAGGATCACCATCGAAAGCATCACTTATATCATCGGTTCGATAATCCTCTCTAAGTTGATCATAATATTCTGCGTCCATAATGCGTCCCTGAGCATCGGTTCGGATGTTATAGGGGTACGGGGCAATATCTTGGAGGTCAAGCCACCGAGACTCCGCGTCTTTAGCTATTCTGATTTTTGTCTTTTGCTTTAGATGGAATTGCCATAACTCGGTGTATTCAACTGGGATAACCTCCTCTCCGGAAAGATTGATAATGCCCCAACGATACTTGCCAAAATTCTCACTTTTACCCACTGGGGCATTCCCAATCTTGACTCTTGCAAGTCCCATAAAGAATGGCTCTATCAGGTCGTACTTTCCAAAGGGTACTATTTCATCTCCCTGGTTATTCATGACTCCCCACTTCCCATCTTTATTTTCTATGACTAATACTTTGTCGAACTCATAGACATGGGATGCGTACTTCTTTATAGAAGTAAGATTGGCGAATTTCTTGAGGTTCTGGAATATTGGATTGCCCATAGTTTAATATGTTATTTCGAGAAGAATGGGATTGTTTGTGGATACAGTACAATCTTTTATAATCTCAGCTCTAACTATCTGAGGCTCAAAACTGCGGCTCGCAAGGAAATAATCTATCCTATGTCCCTGATTGTTGGCTCTAACAGTAATGTCATTCCTGAAAAAGTAGGAAAACTCTTTGGAAAATGGATTGAGAACTCGGTAAGTATCAATTAAATGCCCTGCATTTAGCAGTTCTTCGAAATTCTGCCGTTCCCATTCATGAAAATTGGCTTGATTACGTTGAAATTTTCCATCCCAACAATCGCGCTCGGAAACTACGATGTTCATATCTCCACATATAATTTGGCGGTCAGGAGTAGTGGCGATAATTCTTTTCAGGCTCTCATCGAATTTCTTGCGATGTTCAATGGCTCCATCAATATTCGGATTGGAGTATGGAGTGTAGATATTGTAAAGAGTGAATGCCGGATATAAGACTTCCGTTTTTAACAGATGACCGGACAACTCAGGATTCTCGGGTTTATCAAATGAACATGGTATGCAATTCTTTACATAAGTTGCTATCCCGGCATAGGGAGCGGAAAAGCACTCTCGTTTATAGCCGTCAATTTCAAATTCGGGGGAGTCTTTTATATCCTTGACCTTTTGCAGACAAATAATCTCAGGAGAGTATTCGTTTATAAGGCTTTTTAATGCGCCAAAATGAGCCTTGATGCCATCAATATTCCAGCTTATCAAACGCATTGTAGTGGGTGGTGTAGGCATAGTATATTGTCCTACTCGAATACGCCCCATTGGCAATGACCAATATTCTCCATAGAATACAGGCGTTTGACCTTCGGCAGCGAGAGACAGAAGTTTGTTGAACCATTCTACATACTCCGGATCGTTACCCTTGCCAATTTCAAGAAGACGAGGGTTCTCATTCATAAAGGTCCTAACCAAAGGCTTTATATCTTCGCCGGTAGTCATTGCCCCGATTGAGGTACACCAGATCTCATTAGGGTCTCCGGCGAATACAATTTCCCGATTGGCACATATATGGTCTTGCGTTGTGATATGGCAACGCAAGCTAAGTCCAGTAGGAGCCATATAAGACATCCAGCGGAGTTTCTGATAACCCAACTTATGAAGTTCATGCAGGATTTGCATCAACTCATAAACTCCGAGACAATATAATTTACTGGTTTTCATCATAGAGCGGTTCTTCGGTAATGGAAATTGCAATAGTTTCCAATCGCTTTGCTCGAATACAGAGTGCGTCCCCACATTTAAATGTAAAACAGCCTTTGTATAACACTCCTTTTTCTTCAAAGTCTGAAATAAACATTAAAGGAAAATCTGTCTTAGCTATTTCATCATATGAGAAGCATTTAGCATCATAAAATTTAAATGTTATTTTCTTACAAGTCAGAATATTCGTTGAAATATATCCGGTTATGGAAATTTCAATATTGTTATCCTTTATTATAATTCCATCCAGTTTAACAGGACTGTATGAGGCATCGCATTGATGATGTAGTATGTCCCATGCATGTAAAGTTTCCGATAAATTTATGATCATCGGGCGAATAGAAGATGCGATTTCGATACTATTTAGTGCCTTAATCTTGTTATTAACCGAAGTTAATTGCTCCGCACAATAATCTCTTACATCATCAGATTCAGTATGACGTAAGATTTCAGAGTATAGGGCTTTTTGCATTTTTAGATCTGATGTATATGGAAACGCGCAACAGATTAAGTCATAATAATCTATATCTTTTTTTAATGGCATTGCAAGAGCATGAGCCATAATAATAGCTGCTTCACATATCTTTTCGATATGCTTATCTTGCGCAGTCCGAAAATCACCATAGCCCCAATAAGCAGTCGGAAATGGTGTTCTATAACAATGAGCCAGACGAAAATCTTTTTTACAATTTTCTACTGTATTATTAGTAGCCAATTCAAATAAATTTTGAATAGCATTTTCGATAGTACAAGATTGACTAAATAAATTATTTAGCAGATTAGTTAAATTCGCAGCCATAAACATACACTTAATCTATATTCCATTCTGCATCTGGGTCACCTTCAAAGGCGTCACGATACATTTGTTCATAATCCTCATCCTCAGACATGGATAGGGATTCTGAATATTCTCTATCTCTTTCTTCAGCTTGCCATTCTTCTATCTCAGATTCCCATGATTTCACAAAACTTATAAGTAGAGATAATTTGTTTTTTTCATTTTTCGAGACCGAGTCTTGTAGCGATTCAAGCAATTTTGACTTTACATAAACACGTTTAAACCTAATAAGAGCCTCGATATAGTTAAAGTCATTTACTAAAATATCAGTGAATGACTCAAATCGTTTATGTTTAAGGCAAGTATCCAGAGGCACTCTTTGCCGATGGAAATCACTATACACGAAAACCGAAGAGCCTAATATATTAAGCGTATCATTTTCAGTTACAATGTCTGTATAGAGATGATGAGCATCATTGGCTATATATAGTTTCTCGAAAAAGCTTTGAGGAATAATATCTTCGTATTCCTCTTGCCAGCATTCAATTACTCCGGCATCAAGGTGAAAATAGTTTCTGCGAACCAACGATAGCAATAGCTGTCTGTTATCACTGATTAAGTCGTAAATATCCAGACCTGCATATGGAACTATGTTAATCATTCCATGTTCTTCGTCAAAATATGCAGGCGATTCTATCAATATCGGTCGCCAAGGTTCAAATGCCTTTGGAAACTGGTCAAGTCTCAACTGAACACTTTCAATTCGGCGTTTAGGATGTCTGGGTAAAACCTTCTGAGTCTCTGAGTATTTGGTTGCAGTGATAAATATATCTTCTCCTTTAACTTCTATTTCATTAACTCCCTCATAAACAATCTGCTTACCTGTTTTTATATCAAAGACTCCATAATTATTCCGTTCTACCCACGGATTTTCAAAAAAGGAATCATGAGATTCCTGCTCCAAATCGTCATACATTGAGTCATAATATTCACTTTCAGCATTGTATGGCTTAGTGAGAATGAGATGAAGATTTAATAAATCCTTGGAGAATCCTTCAAAGTTAGCGTTGCCTAAAAATCTACATCTGCCATTTTCTACGACTCCTCCAACATAGAGCCTATCAAATGGGTGATAATTCCTAACCATATCATCATCTAATATATCACATGGACAATCTGCCCAGAAACCATAATAGACAATTATTTCAGTGGGTTCACCTTTATAGAATAGTCGAGTAAAGAACGGTCCGGTAAAGCAGTCTTTTTCATCCGGACGACTTTTACTATTTTTGAATTGTACATTACTGTAATGGGTACATACAAAATCGCCAAAATCTAAACTGATTTTCTCTCCATTTAGATTCATAAGGTGTGAGTATCCAAGATAGCCTGGATAAGTTACAATGGCAATATTTCCAACAATACCTTCTTTTGTATAACCGTCAGAAAATACAAATTCTTCAAATTCTCCTTCACTATTTCTTATGCTTTCAAGAATTTCCTCGGATAAAAGATCCTCGGGCACTCGTATTATTTTGCTCATACAACTCTAAAACTTATTACTTACTGATAAAAACAATACATCAGTCTTCTATTGGATAAGTTGCGTCATAGATTTCTTGCAGGTTGACCCCGTTGAAGCTCCAGCGGGGAGTTGGCTGCACGCCATATTTGGAGTTGAGAAGTTTGGTCGTAACGGCAGTCAGAGACGTTTCTTCTCCGAGATATTCAACTTTTTTATCACTAATCACTGTAACAGAGACCGAAGGATCGGCATTGTAAGTAAGAATACTTCCAACAGGGATACCCATCTGGCTGAAATTAAGCGGTGGAAGGTGTTTTGTTGCCTTGCTTTTGGAGGCTATATCGTCAGCATTGAGGTCGTTATTCATTTCATCGCTGACCTCAGTAGTGATTTCTTTCTCATTGAAGATTTCAAGAATGGCAATAGCTTGTTCATTTTTGATTTGGAAAAATTCACGATTGACATTCAATCGGTTGGGTTCGAATGCCGTGTGAAGTGCTTTTTCGAGTTTAGCACAGTTGCAAGCTTTTACCTCACAGGCATACTCTACATCAAACGGTACAGGGACACCGGTTGTGTATAGTTCCTTGAGCCTTGCGTCGAGTTCGGGGCGGCTTGTCATGCCTATTTTTACCAGTCCTGGCATTGCCCGGTTTGAAAGGACATACACAATGCCCATATGATTTTCTTTAGCCATAGTCAGTCAATCAGTATATGGTTATGCGACTTTGCCGGTCTCGATTTCGGATTTTAGGAACTGGAAGATATATACAGCTCCCTGATAGTAGAGGCCGCATTCGGGGTCATTAAGTTTGGCGAAGGTGGCTGATGAATACAGTTCATCAAGTGCACGGTGTATATCCCAACCATATTCCGTCATGAGCATTTCTGCAAGTTCGGCAGCAAGGCATTCTATCTGAAACTGTATGTCTTGTGTCATAATTCGATGCGTTTTAAGAATCCTACTGCTTTTGGGGTGCCAAAGAAGTATTGAACTGCATGGTCGCCCCGGAATCTAAGTTCTTCAACCAATGCTGATGCCGACAAATATCCCATTATGAAACGGCGAATCTGCACACCAACCGTATCATCCGCTATCGGACCGATTACTATATCATAAGAATGAGCCGGAATATCGGAGTTATTCTTACGGTTCATCACTACAAATTCTGCCCATTCCTCGGAGTAGTCAGGAAAAACCTTTATGTTCAGCCCGTTTTTTGTGGCCTCGTCTTCATCAAACTCAAAGCAGGATAGAGTGGGGATTCCTTCATTGAGGAATCGGGTTGTTCGAGCTGCCATCTCCATAGCTTGGTCGGGACGGGAGTTGAGATAGAATCCTTGCCCGAAGTCTTTCCCTCGCTTACTGCGCGAAAGGTCAATCTGCTCAATGGCTATGTTTGAGCCGTGATAGAGTCGTATCATATCTTGCCTCCTTCCCGCTGGCAAATAATCTGGAGGTCAGAAACAGCATCGTCAATGGAGAGGGTATGCTCGGCAGCATAGCAGTCGAGAAGGAAATCTATGCCGGTGAAACGGCGCAGATATGCATAAGCCTGCATGTTCGAGAGCTGATACCGCTGGGCGAAAGCTCCGACACAAGCCACTACATATTCAATTCTGTTAAATATTTCTTTCTTGTCCATGGCTATGCTTTATTGCTTACGATTAGATAACATCAACATCCGGTAATATGCTTTGCCTGCATATTTCAATGCTTTGATGTTTGACGCTAAGTTACCAATATTTTTTGAGACGGCAATCAACCATATCGAAAAACATGGGATTTACCCAATCCTAAGGGTACAGGTATAAAAACGGGAGGGCGGCCCTTGTGAAAGGGACGTCCTCCCGAAGTATGGGGTGATGGTATTTTGTCCCCGGTTTCACTCATGGTCGCTGGCCGTGGATGGAAACGGGGCGGGACGGGGCCGGAAACCGGGCCCGGGATCAGAGGAGGGAGACGGAGCGGGCGATGAAGTCGGAGAGGTCGCGGCCGCGGAGGAGGCCGTTGCCCAGCAGGGTCAGGTCGATGAGCTGGCGCACAACGGGCTGACCGGCGGCGTAGTCGCTGACGAGGCGAGTCTCGTCGGCGCGGGCGGTCTCTACCTGTTTGAGCAGGTCGTCGGCGCGCTTGCGGTCATCGTCGGTGGCTTTGTCGCCGCGCAGTTTCTCGATCTCGGCGTTGTCGGTCTCGATTTTCTTCTCAATCGGCTCAACCTTGTCGGCGAGGGCCGAGGTGGTCTCGGCGGTGAGTTTCTCAACGAGGGGATGGTTGGTGTTGACCACCAGCGAATATGAGTCGGGCATCTCGCCGTAGAAACTCATGCCGGGCTGAAGGGCGGCCATCTCTTTCATTCGGCGCATGTACTCGTTCTGGGTGATGACGATGGGCGCGCCGGTGGCGCCGAGTGCCTCGAACGATACGAGGAACTGGGCTTTGTCGACCGTAGGAATCTGCGAATTGAACAGTGTGGTGAGCATGTTGAGCTGCAGCGGGGTGAGGTCGACTTTCTTGCGGTCTTCTTTCAGGATGAGGTTGTCGACCACGTCAGAGTCGACGCGCACGAAACGGCTCTTTTCGATTTTCTGCTCAAGCAGCCCGACGAAGTGGCTGTCGAGCTGGCCGTCCATCACCAGGGTGTTGTAGCCATGTTCGGCGGCGGCATTGATATAGGTGTACTGGGCGGTGGGGTCGGTGGCGTAGAGGAATACGATGTTACCCTCCTTGTCGGTCTGGGCCGGCTCGATGAGGGCCTTGTATTCGTCGATGGTGAAGTATTTCCCCTCGGTGTCTTTGAGCAGGCAGAATTTCATGGCGGCGTCGCAGAACTTCTCGTCGGTGAGCATACCGTATTCGATGAAAATCTTGATGTCGTCCCATTTCTGCTCGAAGTCGGCGCGGTCGGCGCGGAAAATCTCGTCGAGGCGTCCGGCCACTTTCTTGGTGATGTACGACGATATCTTCTTCACGGCCGAGTCGCTCTGCAGGTATGAGCGGCTTACGTTAAGCGGGATGTCGGGCGAGTCGATTACCCCCTGCAGGAGCATCATGAACTCGGGCACCACGCCTTCGACCGAGTCGGTCACGAACACCTGGTTGCAGTAGAGCTGGATGCGGTTCTTGGTGACCTCGAAGTTGTTCTTGATCTTGGGGAAGTAGAGGATGCCGGTGAGGGTGAAGGGGTAGTCGACGTTGAGGTGGATCCAGAACAGCGGGTCGTCCTGACCGGGATACAGTTCGTGGTAGAAGTTCAGATAGTCTTTGTCGGTGAGGTCGGCAGGCTTGCGTGTCCAGGCGGGTTCGGTGATGTTGATTACCTTGTCGCGGTCGGTGTCGGTCATCTTGCCGTCTTTCCACTCCTGTTCCTTGCCTGATATTACGGGCACGGGGAGGAAACGGCAGTATTTGCGCAGCAGGGTGTCGATGCGCGCCTGTTCGAGGAACTCCTTGTTGTCGTCGTCGATGTATAGTATGATGTCGGTGCCGCGTTCGGCTTTGTCGCAGGTGTCCATCGTGAACTCGGGCGAGCCGTCGCACTCCCATTTCACGGCCTCGGCGCCCTCTTTGTACGAGAGCGAGCGGATTTCGACCTTCTTGGCCACCATGAACGCCGAGTAGAACCCGAGGCCGAAATGACCGATGATTGAGTTGGCCGTGTCTTTGTATTTTGCCAGGAACTCTTCGGCGCCCGAGAAGGCGATCTGGTTGATGTATTTCTCGATGTCGTCGGCGGTCATGCCGATGCCGTGGTCAGAGACGGTGAGCGTTCCCGCCTCTTTGTCGACTGTCACGCGCACGGTCATGTCGTCGAGCGAGCCCTTGAAGTCGCCGAATGCCGAGAGGGTCTTCAGTTTCTGGGTTGCGTCGACGGCGTTCGACACCAGTTCGCGCAGGAATATCTCGTGGTCGCTGTAAAGAAATTTCTTGATGACCGGGAAGATGTTCTCGGTCGTTACTCCGATTGTTCCTTTCATATATGTATGGAATTTTTTATTTGTCGTCTGAAACGGGGAAATATTCTTCCCCTCCAGCTATAACAAACGGCAAAAAAAATGCCAGCCCCTCAGGGCCGGCATTTTTAGCTAAATATCGTTAAAGTCAGTAGGTACGGCGTGTCACTACTGACAAAATTGCTGATTTCACGCCTCGGGCGTGTCAGTCGGCGTGTCAGTCACTGCCTCGGGTGATTCGGGCAGAGCCTTGGGTGCCTCGGGGGCAGGGGCGTCGAGCGCGCGGTCGGCCGGATGCACCACGGCTGTGGTGATCTTGTCGGCCCCGGCGTCATACCCCACGGCGATAGTGTCGCCGGGAAGGAGCTCGGCGTTGATGATAAGCTCGGCCAGAGGGTCTTCAAGGTACTTCTGTATGGCGCGCTTTAGCGGACGGGCACCGTACTGCGGGTCGTAGCCTTTGCGTGCTATGTAGTCCTTGGCCTCGGGCGAGATGTCGAGCGTGTAGCCCTGGCGGCTGATGCGGTCGCGGAAACCGCGCAGCTCGATGTCGATGATCTTGCAGATTGCGGCGTTGTCGAGCTGGTCGAACATCACTATGTCATCGATACGGTTCAGGAACTCGGGGGCGAACGCCTTGTTGAGCGCTTTCTGAATCACGCCGTGGGCATGCGACGCCTCGGTCTCGCGGGTGTTGAAACCCACGCCGGCGCCGAAATCCTTGAGCTGGCGCGTGCCGATGTTCGAGGTCATGATTATCAGCGTGTTCTTGAAGTCGACACGACGGCCCAGGCTGTCGGTCAGGCGCCCCTCGTCAAGTACCTGCAGCAGCAGGTTGAACACGTCGGGGTGCGCTTTCTCAATCTCGTCGAGCAGAACCACCGAATACGGGCGGCGGCGCACTTTCTCGGTGAGCTGTCCCCCCTCCTCGTAGCCTACGTAGCCCGGAGGCGCGCCCACCAGACGGCTGACGGTGAATTTCTCCATGTACTCGCTCATGTCGATGCGTATCAGCGCGTCGGGCGAGTCGAAGAGCATCTGCGACAGTTTCTTGGCAAGGTGCGTCTTGCCCACGCCGGTCGGGCCCAGGAACATGAATGTGCCGATGGGCTTGTTGGGGTCTTTCAGGCCCACGCGGTTGCGGCGTATGGCCTTGACAATCTTCTCGATGGCCTCGTCCTGGCCGATGATCTGCTGTTTGAGGGCGGGGCCCATCTCGCGCAGGCGCGAACCTTCGGCCTGGGCGATGCGCTGCACGGGCACGCCGGTCATCATGGCCACGACCTCGGCCACCTTGTCTTCGTCGACGGTCACGCGGTCATCCTTGAGCTGCTGTTCCCAGCGGGCGTTGGCGTCGGCCAGCTCCTGCTTGAGGGTCTGCTCGCGGTCGCGGTACGAGGCGGCTTTCTCGAAGTTCTGTGCCTGGGCGGCGGCGAGTTTCTGTTTGCCGGCCTCGGCGATGTCATGTTCGAGACGCTCGATCTCCTCGGGCACCACTATATTGATAATGTGTGCGCGCGAACCGGCCTCGTCAAGGGCGTCGATGGCCTTGTCGGGGAAATTGCGGTCGCTCAGATAGCGGTCGGTCAGCGTTACGCAGGCCTTCAGGGCGTCGTCGGTGTAGATGACGTTGTGGTGGTCTTCGTACTTGGCCTTTATGTTGTTGAGGATGGTCAGGGTCTCGTCGAGCGACGTAGGCTCGACCATTACCTTCTGGAAACGGCGTTCGAGGGCGCCGTCTTTCTCAATGTTCTTGCGGTATTCGTCGAGGGTGGTGGCGCCGATGCACTGGATCTCGCCGCGAGCCAGGGCCGGTTTCAGCAGGTTTGCGGCATCCATGGTCCCGGCGGCGTTGCCTGCGCCCACAATGGTGTGGATCTCGTCGATGAACAGGATCACGTTCGGGTTCTTGGCAAGTTCGTTGAGGATGGCTTTGATGCGCTCCTCGAACTGACCGCGGTATTTGGTGCCGGCCACGATGGCGGCCATGTCGAGCGAAACCACGCGCTTGTCGAACAGGATACGCGGCACCTTGCGCTGCACGATGCGCAGTGCAAGACCCTCGGCTATGGCCGATTTGCCCACGCCGGGTTCGCCGATAAGCACGGGGTTGTTCTTCTTGCGGCGGCTCAGAATCTGGGCCAGGCGCTCGATTTCGGTCTCGCGGCCCACCACGGGGTCGAGACGACCGTCTTCGGCGGCGCGGGTCATGTCGTTGCCGAACTTGTCGAGGGTAGGGGTGTCGTTATTGCCGCGTCCGCGCACGGTGGCCGACGGCTTGTCGCCCCCCTGCGGGCGCTGGCCGGCGTTCGCCTGGGGGCCTAAAGCTCTC
>USKE01000011.1 GCA_900555165.1 uncultured Porphyromonadaceae bacterium
CCGCGGCTACGGCTCGGCAAACCAGGAAACCTACATCAACGGCATCCTGATGAACGACCTGATCCGCGGCGGGTTCTCGTTCTCGCAGCTCGGCGGCATGACATCGCGCGCATTCCGCAACTCCACAGCCTACACCGGCCTGTCTGCCAATCCTTACGGACTCGGCGCCATAGGTGGCTCGCAGAACATCTCTACCATCACCGAAGGTTATGCCCCCGGTTTCAACGGCACCATGAGCTATACCAACGCCAACTACTACCTGCGTGCTATGGCCACATACTCTACCGGCCTGATGAGCAACGGTTTCGCCGTTACGGTCAGCGCCATCGGCCGCTACTCTGACGAGGGCGTGGTTGACGGTACTTTCTACAACGCCGGCGGCTACTTCCTCTCGGTAGAGAAAGTGCTTGACGACCACAACTCGCTCACATTCACCACCTGGGGTGCCCCCATGCAGTACGCCAACGCACGCGCCACCGTGCAGGAGGCCTACGACCTGGCAGGCTCGAACCTCTACAACCCCTCGTGGGGCTGGCAGTCGGGCAAAAAACGCTCTGACAACATCCGCGAGAAATTCGACCCCACAGCCATGCTCAACTGGATCTACCGAGATGACAAGACCCAGCTCAACACCGGTGTGGCATTCCGCTGGGTCAACTTCGCCCGCACACGCGTGAACTATTTCAAGGCCAACGACCCCAAGCCCGACTACTACCGCAACCTCCCCTCTTACTGGGAGATGAACCAGGAAGTCCCCGGCATGGCCGAGTATTACACCGACCTGTGGCGCAACAACACCAACAACATCCGCCAGATGAACTGGGACTACTTCTACCAGGTCAACGCCCTCAACAATTACGAGAACATCGGCAAGCCTGAAGAGGAACAGAGAGGCGCCACCTACATGCAGCAGATGGAGCACTCGAACCAGTTCAACTTCATCGCCAACTCATCGCTGTTCCGCCGCCTCAACGACAACCTCAGCCTCCAGGCCGGCGTATCGTTCAACTACACCAAATCGGCCGACTACATGACAGTGCGCGACCTCATGGGCGGCCTCTACTGGCTTGACGTGGACCCCTACTCGGAGCGCGACGTCACCAACCCCGCCGCCACAGCCGACCTCATGCAGAACGACCTGCAGAACCCCAACCGCCGTGTGCGCCAGGGCGAGCGTTTCGGCTATGACTATAACATCCACGCCCTCAAGGCCACGGCGTTCATCCAGAACCAGTTCACTTCGGCACACTGGGACGTCAACTACGGCGCCAAGGTTTCTTATGAGCAGTTCTACCGTTTCGGCCACATGCAGAACGGCCGCGCGCCCCAGAACTCGCTCGGCAAATCGGGCACATACCGTTTCGACGACTACGCCGTGAAGGTAGGCGCCACCTACAAGCTCGACGGCCGCAACCTCTTCACCATCCACGCCCAGTACGGCACCGAGGCCCCGCTGATCAAGGACGCTTTCATCTCGCCGCGCATCAAAGACACCACCGTGGGTAACCTCGCATCGGCCCGCGTATTCTCGGCTGACGCGTCGTACACCTGGAACTACCGCCGTTTCCGCGGACGCATCACCGGTTTCTTCACCAACGTGACCAACGCCATCGAGCGCACCGGTTTCTATGACGAGATCCAGAACACCTTCTTCAACTTCGCCCTCACCGGCGTGCACCGCCAGTACAAGGGTATCGAGCTGGGCATGGCCTACACCATCGTGCCCTCGCTCACGGCATCGTTCGCCGGCACATACTCGCGCTACCAGTACAAGAACAACCCCATGGGCATGCGCATGGCCGAGAACTCGCTCTCCGAACCCATCGAGCGCCGCGTTTACCTGAAGAACTACTACTGCGCCTCGACGCCCCAGACCGCGTTCAACATCGGTCTCGACTGGGCCGCGCCCAAACGCTGGTTCTTCAACGTGAACGCATCGTGGCTGGCCGACTACTACGTGCAGCTCGCATACCCGCACCACGAGGAGTTCCCCGAAATCTGGACTGTGGCCAACACCGTCGAAGAGGCCGAGGAGATCATCAACGCCTGGTCGAACCAGGAGAAACTGGCCAACAACTGGGTACTCAACGCCTCGATCGGCAAGCTGGTGTACGTGAACCGTAAGGTCAGCCTCAACTTCAACCTCTCGGTGTCGAACATCCTCAACAACCGCAACCTGATCACCAACGCCTACGAGAACCCCCGCGTCGACACAAAGAAATACAATGTCAATGCCTATCCCGCAAAATACCAGTATGCACAGGGCATCAAGGTATATTTCAACGTGGGCGTGCGTTTCTGACCACAGCAAGAGTTTCACACACCAAACGGTAAAAACAAGATGAAAAAGACTTTATTATATATCGGCCTGGCCCTTATGGGCGCCACTGCTTTCAGCGCCTGCGACGACGACTGGCAGCGCCCGCCCGTGCCCGAACAGGTGCCCGAAGAGCAGATCGAGGCCAACATCACCCTGCTTGAACTTAAAGAGGCGTTCTACGATGCGTCGACCTCGAACTACGCCGCCGAGATCGGCACCAACGCCGATGGCGAGCACTACATCGTGCGCGGACGAGTTATCTCTGACGACGAGACCGGCAACATCTTCAAGACCCTGATGATCGAGGACGAGAGCGCCGGCATGGCATTCTCGGTAAACATCTCGAAACTCTACCAGTATTACAAGTTCGGCCAGGAGGTGGCCATCGACGTCACCGGCCTCTACATCGGCGCGTACGGCAACAACATGCAGATCGGTGCCAAGCCCACGACCAACGACTACCCCTCGCGCATCGAGGAAGACGACTTCAAGGCCGTGGCCATCGTGCAGGGCTATCCCGAGCCCGAGAAGGTTGTGCCCCACAAGGTCACCCTGCAGGAGCTGAACGCAATCAACGGCAACCCCGCCGAGATGCTGGCATGGCAGAACCGCTACGTAGTGCTCGACGACATGCACTTCGAGAAGCCCGGCCAGCCCTACGGCGAGACGCAGACCACCGTGAGCCGCTATGTGGCCGACGCCCAGGGCGAGCGCATACAGATGCGCAACTCAGGTTACTCGACATGGTGGGCACAGCTGCAGCCCGAAGGCACCGGCTCAATCACCGCCATCCTGTCATACTTCAACCGCAGCTGGCAGCTGATGCTCAACACCTACGAGGACTGCACCGGGTTCACCCCCGCCGAACCTATCAAGCCCGTCGAGGGTGGTGACGGCACACAGGCCAACCCCTACGTCGTGGAGCAGCTGCTGCAGCAGGGCGCGCCCTCGGTGGCCGAACCCGGCAAATGGGTCAAAGGCTATATCGTGGGCTTTATCCCCGAGATGACACTCTCTGAGGCCGTGTTCTCGGCTGACGGCGCTGTGGCCACCAACATCGTCATCGGCGCCACCGCCGAGACAAAGAACGCCGCACAGGTTCTGCCCGTGCAGCTCCCCGGCGGTGTGATACGCACCTCGCTCAACCTCAAGGATAACCCCGGCCTGCTCGGCAAGGAGGTTATGCTCTACGGCTCGGTAGAGAAATCCTTCGGCTCATGCGGCGTCAAGTCTGTCACCGCCGCCATCGTCGACGGCAAGGAAATCGGCTCGACAGGCGGCGACCAGCCCTCGGTTCCCACCGGCGAGACCATCCTATCCGAGACCTTCGCCACATCGCAGGGCAACTTCACCATCAACGATATCCTGGTGCCCGACGGCCTCAGCTATATCTGGAACCATGACGCCAGCTACAAGTGCATGAAGGCATCGGCCTTCGCCGGGGGCGCCAACCATGACGGAGACTCGCGCCTCGTGTCACCCGAGATAGACCTTACCGGCTACAAGACAGCCGCCGCACAGTTCGACCAGGCCTGCAACTTCTTCGCCGACATCGAGACCGCGAAGAAAGAGGCCACCTTCGAGGTATCAGCCGACAACGGCACCACCTGGACAGCCCTCACCGTACCCGGATTCCCCGACTCCCTGAGCTGGACATTCGCGTCCTCGGGCGCGATCGACCTTTCGGCCTACGCCGGGAAGAAGATTCTGGTCGCATTCCACTACAAAGGCAACGCCACCAAATGCGGCACCTGGGAAGTTAAGAACCTTGTCGTTTCAGGCACCAAATAACCAGCAATCATGAAAAGTATCAAAGCATTATTATACGGTTTCGTGGCCTTCGCCTCGGCCGTGGGTTTCTCGGCCTGCCAGGACGACATCAAGGCGCCCGTCGAGGCCGGCCAGGTGCCCCAGGCCACACTGAAAGCCAACACCACCATTCTCGAAGTCAAAGAGAAATTCTGGAAAAACGAGACTCCGTACTGCGTCGAGATTCCCGCAAAGGAGAACGGCGAGCATTACATCATCTCGGGCCGCGTGATTTCGTCGGACTATGCCGGCAACGTCTTCAAATGCCTCTATCTGCGTGACGAGACCGGCGTGCTCCCCATGTCGATCAACACCTACAACCTCTGGCTCACATACCGCGAGGGGCAGGAGATCGTCATCGACCTCACCGGGATGTATATCGGCCGCTACTCGGGTCTGCTGCAGCTCGGCTATCCCAAATGGAAAGCCTCGGCCAACACCGACGAGCCCACATTCATGGCTCCCGAGTTCTTCGCCGAGCACGCGCAGCTCAACGGCATGCCCCAGCCCTCGACAGTCACCCCGGTGCTTGTCGAGTCGATAGACGAGCTGAACACCAACAGCGCCCTCACCAACGGCGAGTTCCTTCGCAAATGGCAGGGCCAGCTGGTGCGCATCAACAACGTGAAGTTCACCAACGCCGACGGCAAGACAACTTTCTGTGCCGAATACCACTCGTCGGGCGAGAACCAGGAGATCACCGACGCCTCCGGCTCGGCACTTAACGTGCGCACCTCGGGCTACTCGAATTTCTGGAACACTCCGCTCCCCCAGGGCAACGGCGATATCGTGGGTATCCTCGGCTACTACTACACCAACGAGCGCACATCTCCCTGGCAACTTATCCTTGTCAGCGCCGACGGACTGATGAACTTCGGCAACCCCACCCTCCCCGAGGGCTCGGAGACCAACCCCTGGTCGGTTGACGCCGCCATCGAGAAGATGGCCGCCGGCGAGACCGCACAGGGCTGGACCGAAGGTTTCATCGTGGGTACCGTGGCCCCCGAGGTCGAGACAGTGACATCGCCCGACCAGATCGAATGGGGTGCCGACGCCACCCTGGCCACCACCGTGGTAATCGGCGCAACCCCCGAGACCAAAGACCTCAACTCGTGTCTGGTAATCGCCCTGCCCCAGGGTTCGAAGATGCGCGAGTATGTGGCCCTGGCCAACCATCCCGAGAACCTCGGCAAGAAACTCGCCGTATTCGGCACGCTCGACAAGTTCATGGGCACATACGGCATCATCGGCAACACCGGCGTGGCTGCTGAATTCCGCCTCGAAGGCGTTGAGGTTCCGGGCGGCGACGACCCTGTCACCCCAGATCCGGGTAACACCATCCCCGACGGCGACGGCACAGAGGCCAGCCCATACGCCGCCAACCAGCTCCTGGCCATGGGCGCTCCCGCTACGGCACAACCCGGTGTCTATGTCAAGGGCTACATCGTTGGCTTTATCCCCGACAAGTCGATTGACGGCGCACAGTTCGCCCTCCCCGCAACATCGAAGACCAACATCGTGATTGCCTCGACCCCCGACAACCCCACCTCGAAGACCGTGCTCCCCATCCAGCTCCCCGCCGGTACGGTACGCGACGCCCTCAACCTGCAGGACCATCCCGAGAACTTCGGCAAGATCGTGACCCTCTACGGCTCGTATGAGAAGTATTTCGGCACCGCCGGTCTCAAGAGCGTCACTGCATACGACATCGAGGGTGGCGGCTCGGTCGACCCCCAGCCCCCCACGCCCTCAGGCCAGCAGATCTTTGCCGCGTCGTTCGCCACCGGCGAAGACGGATTCACCACCAGCGACATCAAGCTCGGCGACGGCATGACCTACTGCTGGAAATACGACGACCGTTACAGCTGCATGAAGGCATCGGCCTTTGTCGGCGGTTCAAACCAGGCCGCTGACTCGCGCCTGATCTCGCCCGAAATCGACCTTACCGGCGTGAGCGGCGCACAGGCCACTTTCGAGCAGGCTTGCAAGTTCTTCCAGTCGCTCGACAACGCCAAAACCATGATTTCGCTTGAGGTCTCGACCGACAACGGCACCACCTGGACGGCTCTGGCCGCTCCCGACCTCAAGGACTACGACTCGTGGACCTTCGCTCCGTCGGGCGCCATCGACCTCACCCCCTACGCCGGCAAGAAGATCAAGCTCGCCTTCCACTACACCTCAACCACCACCGTGGCCGGTACCTGGGAAGTGAAGAACCTCGTCGTCTCGTCAAAATAACCTGACCGGCAAGGTATCGTTCGTATACCCCGCATAAAAACAACCGGTGCGATGTCTGACGACATCGCACCGGTTGTTTTTATGTATATGACCGAACATGCGGTCAGCTCTGCTCCATGCCGCGCCACCAGTCGGCTTCGGTGGGGGTGTCTTCCTGCAGCCCGGTGGTGACTTCGTTTCCGTATTCTTCGTCGTGCTGGGTCTTGTCAAGGCCGATTTCCTCGGAACGGCGCGATACGCGCAGAGGGGTCAGCTTGTTGGTAATCCAGTAAAGTGCATAGCTCATGCCGAAGGTGTAAACGAACACGATGACCAACACAAGTATGTGGTTCCAGAAAAATTCAGAACGCGAGATCATCTCGGGGTCGCCGGCGGCAAAAAAGTCGTAGGCGAATATACCCGTCATCACGGTGCCGATTATGCCGCCAAGTCCGTGGGTGGGGAAAACGTCGAGGGCATCGTCAAGCATGTGGCTGTAACCTTTCCACGACACCGCCAGGTTGCAACAAATCGTGATTACGAACGATATGAAGATACTCTGCCCCACGGTGACCCACCCGGCGCAGGGTGTGATTGCCACCAGACCGACCACGGCGCCGATGGCGGCTCCCATGGCCGAGGGCTTACGTCCGCGCAGGGCATCGAATGCCACCCAGGTCACCATGGCTGTAGCGGCGGCGGTGTTTGTATTCAGGAAAGCCAGTATGGCCGTGCCGTCGGCCGCAAGCGAGCTGCCGCCGTTGAAACCGAACCATCCCAGCCAAAGCAATGCGGCGCCCAACAGCACGAAAGGCACGTTGGCGGGTTTGGCGGCCTCCTGCGACGGCGTGCGTCGCCCGAGGAAAATGGCGCCCGCCAGTGCGGCGATACCCGACGCTGCATGTACCACGATGCCGCCGGCGAAATCATGCACATGCATAAGGGCGAACAGCCCCTCGGGGTGCCAGGTGCAGTGCGCCAGCGGGCAGTAGACCAGCACGACCCACAGCGCCATGAACAGCAGATAGCCCGAGAAGTGCACGCGTTCGGCGAACGACCCCGTGATCAGCGAGGGGGTGATGATGGCGAACTTCATCTGGAACAGGGCGAACAGCGCCAGCGGGATGGTGGTGGTGGCGAGGCCTATCTGAGACATGTCGACGGGATTGTCACCCACATTCGAACAGCCGACGTGCGCGAACAGCAGGAAGTCGGCCGGATTGCCGATCACATGCCACACGTCGTTGCCGAATGCCAGGCCGAAACCGAATGCCACCCATATCACGCTAACGAATCCCATCACGATAAAGCTCTGGAGCATCGTCGAGATGACGTTCTTGGCGCGCACCATGCCGCCATAGAAAAAAGAGAGGCCCGGAGTCATCATCAGCACGAAAATCGTAGCGGTGATTATCCAGGCCACATTTGCGAAGAGGTGGTTGTTGGTGAGGTTGAAAAGCCCCTCTGACGGGGTGACGCAGAGACTCCATACGCTCAGCCCCGCAAGCAGCAGAAACAGGGCGAGCCAGCCGCATGACAGCTTTCTTTTTACTATAGACATAGTACCTTGGGAATTGTATGAATAACGGATGAAATTAATGACATATCGCTCGTTTTTGAAAAAAAACGTGGCAAAGTAACGCAAAACATCCGAGACAGCCAAAAACGAGCCGCAATTTTAACACATTTCTTTTGCATTTTGCCACAACGTAAGCCCAATCGGTCGATTTCTGCACATCAAATTGGCCGTCAGACGGAATTTTGATATATTTGCAGGTGATTTATCATTGAAACTAATGAGAACAAAACGATATATGCTGCCGCTGGCCCTGCTGGCGGCGGTGCTGATTCCGGCTGTTGTGGCCGGACGCCCCGCGCCGGAGCCTCCCGCACTGTCGGCGCCCATGATCGAATGGGCCCGGTATTACTATGACTCTGGCAAGTACGACAAGGCAGAGAAACTGCTCACCAAACACACTCCCGCCACCGGCGACGAGGCGTATCTGCTTGCCGAAGTCTATGACCGGCAGGAGAAACGCGACTCGGCGATTGCGATGTTCGCGCGCGCATTCGAGCTTGGCAATGCCGCGGGGGCCTATCATGTGGCACTCGCCGAACAGTACCGTCATCCCGACCCCGACGCGCAGAAAGCCATCGACTGGTACCGGCGCGGAGCCGAGGCGGGCAATACCGCCTGCCAGCACGCGCTGGGTTTCATCTACGCCGAAGGTGAGACCATCGGCGACACGCGGATTGAATACAACGACTCCCTGTCGCTGAAATATTACCGTATGGCGGCCGAGGGGGGCGACGCCGAGTCACAGGCCGTTGTGGGCGACTGTTTTCTTTACGGCACAGGCACGGCAATCGACACCGGCGAGGCTTTCAGGTGGTATGACCGCGCGGCCGCACAGCAACACCCGCGGGCGCTTTACATGACGGGCGAGTTCTATTATGCGGGCACACCTCAGATACCGGCCGACCAGGCCAAGGCAAAAGAGCGTTACGAGCGCGCGCTGGCATCGCCCGACATCAAGGGGAGCGTGACCGAATCGGCCGCCAACGAACGCCTGGGCGCCATCTACATGACCGACCCGTACACGGACTACCGCAAGGCCCTCCGATACCTTAACGCGGCTGTCGACGCCGACTCTCAGGCACCAGAGAACATGTCGCGGGCAAAAGCCAACCTGGCAGTGATATATTCGACAGGGGCCACCGGCATCAGGCAAGACCCGCGGAAAGCATTCGAACTGCTGGTCTCGGCCTGCGAGGAACTGATAAAAGACGAGACGGCACTCTACAACCTGGGCAAATGCTATGAAATCGGTTTCGGCACAGAGACCGACCCGGCACTGGCACTGAAATACTATCGCATGGCGGCCGAGCGCGGCTACCCCAACGCCGTCGACGCCGTGAAACGCCTGGGAACACCCCCTGCCGACACCCCATAATAATCTCAATAACCTCAATAACAGCGTCAGACCCGTCGGACAAGTCGGACTTGTCTGACGGGTCTGACGCTGTATTATGGGTCTGACGCTGTATGGCGGCTCAGCTGCCGCATGCCGGTGGTTCTGCCGGCTTATTTCCCTTTGTGCGATGAGGGGAGCGGGTTGGCGGTGCGCTCGGCGGCGCGGTTGCGGTTGCGGGCCACATCGATGGCACAATAGATGGCCTGGCGCATTGAATCGGGCGAGGCCTCGCCGCGGCCTGCGATGTCATAGCCGGTCCCGTGGTCGGGCGACGTGCGCACAAACGGCAGACCGGCGGTAAAGTTCACGCCCGTCTCCATGGCAAGCGTCTTGAACGGCGCAAGCCCCTGGTCATGATACATGGCCAGAACGCCGTCGAATTTCCTGAACGCCCCCGAGCCGAAGAAACCGTCGGCGGCATACGGGCCGAACACAAGCATTTTCTGCTGACGGGCCTTCTCTATGGCCGGGATGATGGTGGTCTGCTCTTCGGTACCGAGCAGCCCCTCCTCGCCGGCATGTGGATTGAGGGCAAGCACGGCTATGCGCGGCCGCACGATGCCGAAATCCTCTATGAGCGAACGGTTGAAAAGCCTGATCTTCTCGCTCACAGCCTCTTCGGTAATCTGCTGAGCCACCTTCGCGATGGGCAGATGGGTGGTCACCAGCGCTATGCGCATCACATCGTTGCAGAGAATCATCAGCGCCTTGTCGCGGTCGGCCGAACCTATCGATGACTCAAGGTACTCGGTGTGTCCGGGGAAGGTGAAGAGCTCGCTCTGTATGGTCTTCTTGTTTATGGGGGCAGTGACCACGACATCTACATTTCCCTGGCGAAGATCAGCCACAGCCGCCTCAAGCGAGGCAAAGGCAGCCTTGCCGGCCTCGGGCGACGCCACGCCAGGTTCGATGCGGGCGTCCTCGCCGATTACATTCACGATATTCAGCTGACCGTCACGTGCATCTGCAGCACCTGCGACCTGCTGAGGCTGGAGCCCCTGCAGGCCGCAGGCTTTGCGGTAATGCTGGGCGATCTTCGCCGAGCCGTATATCACGGGGGTGCACAGGTCGAGCAGACGCCCGTCGTCAAATATCTTGAGTATGACCTCGTAACCGATGCCGTTATAGTCGCCGTGGGTTATGGCCACGCGGATTTTGTTTTCGTTCATGGATGAAAAATTTTTGTAAAAGTACAAAAATCATTTCAGCCGTCAAAATCAGCGGAGGCTGCCGTCAGCGCTTTCAGCATGCAAGGGTGCCGTCAGCGCACAGCTTTGCCGGTATAGACGCGGCCCGAAACGCCATCGGTCACGCGGAAGAGATAGACGCCGCGCCCGAGTCCGGAAAGGTCGGCCGACGTCGACACCAGCGTTCCGGCCACGGTATAGACCTCGACCGACGGCGATTCGATGCCGTCGACCGTAAGCGATGCCGTGGTAGCATTGTAGGCCACTTCGGCACCCTGCGCCGTTGCAGAGGTGATGCCAGTGGTGGGCGATTGATACTCGCGCTCGGCCAGCGACGAGAGCACCTTGTCATCTTTCGAGAACAGCGCGGCGCGCAGTGTCTTGTTGCCCGATACCGGAACCGTGGCGGTGGCGGCGGCGCGCAACGACACGGGCTGTGCGGCGGCGACATGCGTGCCATTGGCCGGAGCGGGATATGTACCGTCAAGCGTATAGACGATATACGACCCCTCGGGAGCGTTGTCGGCGGTGAGTTTCACGTCAATCGTGGTCTCGTACTTGCCGGAGGGGTGGCTGACAGTGATCTCGGGATGCACGGGCACATCCACATCGGCCCAGATGCAGTAATTCTGGCCCGAGGTCTTTATCTCATATCCGGGGTCGGTGCAGTTGAAATCCCAGTCCGAGCCGATTTTCACCACCAGATTGCCGTAAAGCCCCTTGACACGGGCGGCATAGCAGTTGCTTGCGCTCTTCAGCACTGTGACCTCGCTCTGGTTGGTAACGCCTACGGCCTTGCGGATGTCGACCATGGGGGCGATGGCGGCGGTATTGTCAAGCCAGTGTTTCATGAACACACAGGGTGTGCCCGGATGAGTGAGAATGAAGGCGTTGGCCGCCAGCTGATCGTTGTCGACGCGATTGTAACCCTCGCGGTAAGTGTCGTGGTTGTCGACGAACGTGACGGCGTAGCGGGTGAAGCCGTCCATGTGGATTACACCGGCAGGCTGGTCGAGTGTGCCGTAACGTTTCCAGACCAGTTTGGTGAGGTCCTGCGGATCGCTGTCGAATGCGGCCTGAAAGGCGTTGTGCAGGGGGAAATCGAAAGCGCAGCAGCTGAATTCGGTGCCCCTGATCCACTCGGTCACCACATCATATTCGTCCCAGCATTCGCCGACGGAATATTTCAGCCCGGCTGAACGGGCATACATCCCGGCGTATGACGCGCCGTAACCCTTCACCATGTCGAAACGCCAGCCCGAGTAACCGTATTTGTTGTGCAGACAGTCGAGATATGACTTGATGCCCTCCTGCACATGGGCGTTGGTGTGGTCGAGGTCGCGGCAGCCGTCAAACAGATCGCCGGTGTCGTATGCGCCTGTGGGTTTCGGCTGACCTTCGGCCGACGCCATGCCGTCGTTGCGGCAGATGGCATCGAGTCCCCACTCCCAGGTGACGCCGTTATATTCTTCGGTAGGGAAGTCGGCCCAGCCCGAAACGCCGTTGCGGTGATTCACCACCACATCCTCGATCATGGCGGTGTTGAGGCTGTTCATCAGCGAGTTCATGGCCAGCAGTTCCTCTTCCGAGCCGAATGCCGAGTTGTGGTTCGTGAACCAGTAACGGGGCATATAGCCCATGTAGCCGTCGGCATAGCCGCTGTTGGGCACCCATATAAGGTCGAAATACTTTGAATAGTCGTAGGCCTTGGCGGTGAGGTTGATCCATTTGGTATCGTCATACGAGTCCCAGTAGAAACCCTGCAGCATCACGCCGGGATACTGCTCGGGCATGGCGGTGGCGCCGGTGACAACGGGCTGCGGGTCCTCGCCGTCGCGCGCCACCGACATGGTGGGCGTGGCACCGGTGAAGTCGGCGGTGATTACATAGTCGCCGGCAGGCAGCTCGAAACAGCGTTTCAGTGAGCCGTAGAGGGTGATGTCATAGACACCCGTGTCAAGCAGGCGGTTGCCGCCATCATAGGAATCGCCCGAAACCATGTAGGCCACGCCGGCATTATCGGCCGTCATGGCCTCCCATGACGAACGTCTGTCGCGCGCCACGAAGAAATAGGTGCTGTTTTCCGAGCTGAACTCGTATGTGTATTTGCCATCCTCTTTGCTGAAAGCGGGCGCATCGCTGTAATGCCACCCGTCTGACGAGTTCGAGTAGACGAAATAGAGGTTTTCGGGAGCGGCGTTTCCATCGGCGATATCCATCGTGGCGGGAGTGGTGGAAAAATCCATTGTCACCACATATTTCGTGCCTTTCGCAAGCCGGTAACAATGCTTGAGTACGCCGTAGGGATACACGTTGTACGAGCCGTTTCCAAGCGTACGCGCGTTGGTGGCATCACCGCTGTCGCCGCTTATGCCATACAGGCCGTTGAAATCGTTGGCGGTATAGCCGTTCCAGTCATCGGCCCGTTTTGACGACACAAAAA
Source organism: uncultured Porphyromonadaceae bacterium (assembly GCA_900555165.1). Classification (GTDB taxonomy): domain Bacteria; phylum Bacteroidota; class Bacteroidia; order Bacteroidales; family Muribaculaceae; genus UBA7173. The sequence goes on from USKE01000011.1 coordinate 12,952, forward strand.
AGAACATGTCGTTGTCGGCCGACTTCCCTTCGAGCATGTAGGAAAACCTATTGCCGTCATGAGCCATTTCAGGAGCCGAATAGTTCCAGCCGTAGCCGATGTCATTGGGCAGGTAGAGCGCCTGTGGCGCCGCTGCGTATGCCGATGCGACCGTTACAACAGCCGATACGACAGTCAATACCAGTTTTTTCATTCTGCGGTAATTCGTATAAGGTAAAATCAGATATAATCCTTACATTGTAAATATGTGGTTAAAATTACTAATTATCCACATTTCAGCCCGACAAATTAATGTATTTTCACACAAGACCTCTCGTTTTGCCCTCCAATTGCTAAATTTTGTTAACCTGACACACTTTTTCGTACAGGATACATGTTATATAACATAAAGTTTATAACTTTGCATCAGTTTTTCATGGTATTAGATTTAAGGTAAGAAGATTATTCGTCGAGACGACGAGTAATTTTTTTTTTTGCACTTTACCACAACCATACTTCCGAGTTAATTTTGGTGGCGGCTCCGACAATCGGGAGTCGTTTTTTGTTATAGAATTGTAACATCACAAAATTCAGGTAGCATATTCACAAAATTCAAGTATTATATTTATGAGAACGAGGTATATAGTGTTGGCAGCGGCGATGGCCGTTGTGACGGGGGTGACAGCCCGGGAGCTCACACCTGCCGAGGCGCTTGCACGCCTAAGTGACGACAGCGCGGTGCCTGCGGCCACCAGGACGCTGATCAACGGTTCGCCGCGGCTGACGTTCACAGCCGAGACCGCCGGGGGCACACCGGCCGCTTACGTGTTCACCACACGCGCCGACGGGTTCCTGGTGGTGGCGGCCGACGACGAAGTCACGGCACTTCTGGGCTACGGCGACGGGGTCACGCGCGGAACCGGCATACCGCCGCAACTAAAATGGTGGCTCGACGGCTATGCCGCGCAGATAGCGCAGGGACGCACATGCAGTTATGTGTCGATGCCACGCAAGGCCCAGGCGCGGCAGTCAATCACACCGATGACAGCCACGCACTGGAACCAGGACGCCCCCTTCAACGACCAGTGCCCCGAAATCAACGGCTCGCGTGCCGTGACCGGATGCGTGGCCACAGCCATGGCCCAGGTGATGAAATATCACGAGTGGCCCGAGGCCGGGACGGGTTCGGTGTCATATACCGACTCGTACGGCAACACGTATGCCATGGACTTCGGCAAATTCGACTGGGCCGACATGCTCGACACATACACCTACACCGGCTCAACACCCGACTTCACCACGGCACAGGGTTCGGCGGTGGCCTATCTGATGAAATCGTGCGGCTATGGCGTGAAGATGAATTACTCGACCTCTGAATCGGGCGCGGTGACGGCAAACGCCGTCTCGGCACTAATCGACAATTTCGGCTATGACAAGGGGCTGTATTCGGCCAACCGCAATTTTTACGGACTCGATGACTGGGAGCAGATGATTTACGACAATCTGACCGACGTGGGTCCGGTGCTGTATGCCGGCTCGAACTTCGACGGCACCGAAGGGCACGCCTTCGTGTGCGACGGCTATTCGACCGACGGCTATTTCCATTTCAACTGGGGCTGGGGCGGCGCATACGACGGCTTTTTCCGCCTCACCGCACTGCAGCCGCAGGGCGTGGGCATCGGCGGAGGCTCGGGCCTGGGATTCAACTTCAACCAGGAGGCAATTCTTGGCATACAGAAACCCACCGCCTCGGCACAGGCGCATGTGACGCCCCTCACGCAGATGGGCAACCTGACGGGCACGGTGCAAAGCTCGAAACTCGTGCTCGGCATCAGCTCGGCATCAGGACAGAACAGCGGTTTCTTCAACCTCAGCCCGGGCACGCTGACCATCGAGCTGGGCGCGATGTTCGTCGACGCATCGGGTCAGACAACCTGGCTCGGCACCGGGCAGACCACCTCGGTGGCACAGTACCGCGGATTCAGTTCATTCATCGTGCCCGTCCCCACAGCCGACGGCACATATAAAGTCTACCCCGCCTGCCGCGTGAACGGCGGTGAGTGGGAGCGGATGCTGCAGGAGATTTCGGCCGTGCAGTTCGTGAACCTCACCGTAGCCTACGGCACGGCGACAGTAAGCGTTCCGGCCGCATCGTCACTTGAGGCCGCGAATGTGGAGTTCGTCTCAGGATTCTATCTCGACAATTACTACACCGTAAAGGCAAGCCTGACCAACTCTGGCGCGGGCGAGATTCTGTGCGGCGTGGCACCCGGTTTCGCCACCGTATCCGACAGCCAGCTCACCCTGCAGGCCATGGGCGAGACCGTGGCGGTTGACATCACCGGCGGAACCACCGACGAGGTGACATTCTACTCGACCTTCCGGTCGGTGGCACGCAGCACGTTCGGCGCCGGCGACTACACATTCGTGCTCTTCGAGCCCTCGACCGGTCGCGTGCTCTACACCGCCCCCTGCACGGTGAACGCCAGCCCCGGCACCCCCACCCTCACGGCCACATCGTTCACCCTGGCCGGCGACAATACGTTCGTCGACCCGCATACGATGCACTTCGACGCCTCGGTATCATGTTCGGCCGGGTATCTGTCGACCCCACTCAGCGTGAACATCTACAAGCTCGAAGGCACACAGGGCATCTTCGTGACCAGTGTGGCGACCGACGAACCGGTATATCTCGCCTCGGGCGAAAACAAGCAGGTGGGTATCGACTATGACTTCACCAACGCCGTCACGGGGCAGAAATATGTGGCACAGCTCACCTACCCCAAGGGAACCACCGCAACGCCGCTGGGCGACATCTACTTCACCGTCGACAATCCTCCCAGCGGGCTTGTACCGACCGCCGATGACAGCAACGCCCCGGCAACCTACTTCGACATGCAGGGGCGCCGCATCGACCACCCCGCCGACGGTCAGCTATACCTGCGCCGCACCGGCGAGCATGTCGACAAAATCATCTTCAGCCGCTGACCCGCATCTGCAATGACCCGCCGTGCCACATACCTCTGCGTGCTTGCGCTTACAGCCGTCTGCTCATGCACAGGCCACCGCAGCAC
>USKE01000012.1 GCA_900555165.1 uncultured Porphyromonadaceae bacterium
CTTCCGAGGCCGGGATCAATCCACCGATTGACCCCGGCCTCTTCTTTTTGCCCCCGGCCCAAAAGCACACCGCACACACTGCAACCCAACACACAAACTCGCCACTGCTGCACCACTTGTGAGGCACCAGGGCTTCGGTGGGACAGAGAGGGGATGGCGGGCTGAACCCCGCCGCAGGGGACAGACCGGTTAATTTGCGTGCCATAGGTTCACTTGCGTGACAGACAGGATTGTATGTGAGGCAGGCGGGTTGTCATGTGTGACCGCATGTTCATTTGCGTGGCAGGTGCCAGGCAAGGCGCACAAACTGTTTGCATGCGGCATAAACTGTTTGTATGGCCTGATGTGCCTTAATGACTGAGACATTTAGCCCAAATGCCTATTAAAGCGGTTATTGCTTTTGGCCGCCTGGTTTGTGGGGATGGTGGGCCGTTTGATGGGTGTTATTATGGGCTGTTTGATGGGCAGCTGTGGAGCTGTTTTCGGGGCTGTGGTGTGTGCTGGGGGATGGGATGGGGTGGGAAACACATGGCGGAACAAAAAAAGCGGTGTGGCGCCCGGATGGGGCCACACCGCCTGGTGTCAGTCGCAGGCTTGGCCTGCGGGCGGATTATTTGCCTGAGAGTTTCTCTTTGAGGGCGGCGAGTGCCTCGATGTCACCGAGGGTTGTTTTCTCAACCGGGGTGGTGAGCAGCGGAGCCTCTTCGCGCGGTGCGCGTTCGCCACGCGATGCGCGTTTTGCCTTGCGGGCCTCGGCGCGGTCGGCTTTGCCGGCATCCTCGAAGATGCGGCTGTGCGAGAGGATGATGCGCTTTGAGTCTTTGTTGAACTCGATTACCTTGAAGTCGAGTTTCTCGTCGACTTTGGCCTGTGAGCCGTCTTCTTTGACGAGGTGTTTGGGAGTGGCAAAGCCTTCAACGCCGTAGGGGAGCTGTACGACTGCGCCTTTGTCGAGCATCTCGACGATGGTGCCCGGGTGAACCGAACCCACGGTGAAGATGGTCTCGAAGACATCCCAGGGGTTCTCCTCGAGCTGTTTGTGGCCGAGCGAGAGGCGACGGTTGTCTTTGTCGATCTCGAGAACGACAACCTGGATGTCGGCACCGATCTGGGTGAATTCAGAGGGGTGTTTAACTTTCTTGGTCCACGAGAGGTCAGAGATGTGGATGAGGCCGTCTACGCCCTCTTCGATTTCGACGAATACGCCGAAGTTGGTGAAGTTGCGTACTTTGGCGGTGTGCTGCGAGCCAACGGGGTAGCGAACCTCGATGTCTTCCCAGGGGTCTTTCTTGAGCTGTTTGATGCCGAGGCTCATCTTGCGGTCCTCGCGGTCGAGGGTGAGGATGACTGCCTCTACCTCGTCGCCGACTTTCATGAAGTCCTGAGCCGAACGGAGGTGCTGCGACCATGACATTTCGCTGACATGGATCAGGCCCTCGACGCCGGGAGCGACCTCGACGAATGCGCCGTAATCGGCCATGACAACGACTTTGCCCTTGACTTTGTCGCCAACCTTGAGGGTATCAGCGATAGCATCCCAGGGATGGGGCTGGAGCTGCTTGAGACCGAGGGCGATGCGTTTCTTCTCATCATCGAAGTCGAGGATAACGACATTGAGTTTCTGGTCGAGCTGAACGACTTCCTCGGGATGGCTTACGCGGCCCCACGAGAGGTCGGTGATGTGGATCAGACCGTCTACGCCACCCAGGTCGATGAATACGCCGTAAGAGGTGATGTTCTTGACGGTACCCTCGAGTACCTGGCCTTTTTCGAGCTTGGCGATGATTTCGCGTTTCTGCTGCTCGAGCTCGGCCTCGATGAGGGCTTTGTGCGAAACGACAACGTTCTTGAACTCGGGGTTGATTTTCACAACCTTGAATTCCATTGTCTTGCCCACGAAGATGTCATAGTCGCGGATGGGCTTGACGTCGATCTGTGAGCCGGGGAGGAATGCCTCGATGCCGAAGACATCCACAATCATACCGCCTTTGGTGCGGCATTTGATGAAACCCTTGATGATTTCGTCGTTCTCGAGGGCCTGGTTGATGCGGTCCCACGAGCGGGCGGCGCGGGCTTTGCGGTGCGAAAGCACGAGCTGGCCTTTCTTGTCCTCGGGGTTCTCGACGAATACCTCAACAACATCGCCGATCTTGATATCGGGGTTGTAGCGGAATTCGTTCATGGGGATGATACCGTCTGACTTGTAGCCGATGTTCACAACGGCCTCGCGTTTGTTGAGGGCGATGATTGTACCCTCGATAACCTCTTTGTCTTTGACGGTGTTGAGCGACTCATCGTATGTGCGGGTCAGTTCCTCGCGTGATTTCTCGCTCTTTGATTCGCCTTTTTCGTAGGCATCCCAATCGAAGTCGGCGATTGGAGAGTTTTTAACTTCTTCAGTCATTTAGTTTTTGTTGTGTGGGCCGGCCGGGCCCCTGACAGGGCGGTGTGGCCTGTGTCAGAGGGCGGTAGCGCGGTCTACACGCTAATTAAGTGATTAAATTTGATGATTGTCTCTGCCGCCGGCAGCCATCCGGGTGGACGGCTGCGCGGCGGTGGCTCGAAAGCCGGACGCAAAGTTAGTGATTTCTCTCTGATTGACAAAGGTTTTAAACCATTATTTTGAGAGGAAATCAGCGCAGACGGAATCTGCATGTGCAGCCCCCGGCAACGGCGATATAGATGCCGGATTCGAGATGCTGCAGATCAATGGTCTCGATGTCTTTGCGAAGGAGGCTGGCGAGAATGAGTCGCCCTGACGGGTCGTAGACTTCGAGGTGCCCCGTGCAGCCGGTGACCGCGAGCGTGCGGCCGTTTACCTGCATTGCCGGGGTGTCGGTCGTCAGGGTCGGAAGTGCCGTGACTATCGACTGCGGGTCCACGATATTCCACTGCTGGGTGTCGGTGCCGTTGTTGTCATAGAGGCGTACCCACTCGCCGGCGTTTGTCGAAGACGAGGGGATTTCGATCACGCGGCCGCTGTGCCGCGACACGAGCTGATAGCTGTTGCCACGGGCGTAGAGGATGAAATGCTGGTTGTGCGCACCCGTATAGTCGTACAGATGGATTTCTGCGCCGTTGTCTGTGGCGGCGTCGCGCACGTCGATGGCTTTGCCCCCGTCGGCCGAGGGGGTGATGCGGTAGACACCGCTCTCCACTTCCGAGAGGTGCCAGATCTGCGACGGGTCGCGACTTTCGAGGTGATACTGTATCACATGTGTTCCGTTGTCGGTCGAGTTGTTCTCGATGTCGAGATACTGGCCGCTGTTGCGGTTCTGCAGGCAGAAATCGCCGTTTATGCCTGATGTGCCGTTGGGCACTACGCGCATCGAGACCATCTTGTCGTTCCAGTCGCCGAGCCATGACGTGTTCGAGGTGACGGTCCTGCTGCCGCCGGTGAAATTGTCGCCGTCATAAAGTATGGCCTTGAAACCGGGGGTAACCTTTAGCGACGTGAGGTCGTGATCCTTGAAATTGTAGCGGCTCAGGCGAGATGCGTTGTATTCCCCCTCGGAAAGCGGCACTGATTTGCTTTTGTAGTCGATGTCGCGGTATATCGTGGCCATAGCCGTGCCGGGGGTACGGTTCTCCTCGATGCTCCACTGCTGGGCGCTCGAGCCGTTGTTGTCGTAAATCTTCAGCCATTCGCCCAGAGTGTGGGAACTGCCGGGAATCTCTACCGGTTTGGCGCTGTTGCGGTCGATGATCTGGAAATAGCCGTTGCCCAGGTCATGTACAATGAACTGCTGGTTGCGGCCGCCAGAATACTCGTAGATTTTGACCTGTGTGCCGTTACCTGTGCCGACATCGGCCACATCGAATCCCTGTTTCGGGGCCGAGAACTCGCCGATGCGGTACACGCCGTCGGCAAGCTCGGTGAATGTCCAGGTCTGCGAGGGGTCGTCGCCCTCGTCTACGAACTGCATGATGGGGGTATCGTTGTCGGTGCGGTTGTCGGCGGGGTCAAGATACATTCCGCTCTCGCGGTTGCGTATCTTGTAGTTGCCGCCCATGCCTGTCTTGCCCCATGCCATAATCTTCACAGACGAGGTCTTGTCGTTGAAACCGCCGAGATTGGGGTTGTCTGAGGTGCATTCGGCTGTCTTGCCCCCGAAATTGTCATTGTCACAAAGGACGACCTTGAACCCCGGTTTGACCTTTACCGAGGTGATCTGGTCGTTTGCGATATTGTAGCGGTTCAGTCGGCTGAGGTTATATTCCCCCTCGGAGAGCTCCACGGCGTGGCCGCGGTACTGGTCGTCGGCATACAGGGTGGCTACCGCAGTGCCGGGGCAGCGGTTCTCCTCGAGGGCCCACTGCTGGGTGTTCGAGCCGTTGTTGTCCCAGATTTTTATCCATTCGCCGTTGGCGGTGCTTGACTGCGGCATCTCCACTGCCTTGGCGCTGTTGCGGTCGATGATCTGGTAATAGCCGTTGCCCTTCTCATAGAGGATGAACTGCTGCTGGCGTGCGCCGGTGTAGTCGTAGATCTGCACCTGGGCCGAGTTGTCGCGGCTGCCATCCCTGACATCGAATCCGCGACCCGGATTGTTGAAGGCGCCTATGCGGTATACGCCGTTGCCCAGCTCGGTGAAAACCCAGGTCTGCGAGGGGTCGTCGCCCTCGTTGTCATACTGAATGATTGCCGTATTGTTGTCGGTGCCGTTATTGTCGGTGTCGAGATATTTGCCGCTGTTGCGGTTGCGTATCTTGAAGTTTCCGCCAAGGCCGCTTTTGCCGCATGCCTCGATTTTAAGCGAGCGTGCACGGTCGTTGAAATCTCCCACATTTCTGATGTCGGAGGTGTATGAGCGCGAATCGCCGGTGAGGTCGGCGTTAGCATAGAGCGTGACCTTGAATCCCGGGGTGACGCGGAGCGATGTCAGATCCTCGGCGATGAAACCGTACAGAGCCAGCTCCGACTGGGGGTACGAGCCTTCGCCCAGCGAGACTGAATAGCCCTGGTAATCGCCGTCGGCATATATGGTGGCGCGGGTGTCAGAGGCATGTTTCACGCCGAACACGCGGTTCACGCGGCTTGCATACTGGTTGGTGTTCCAGGTGTTGTCGTTAAACACCCAGAAGAAACCGCCGCTGACGCCGCAGTTGTTTTTCCAGTTCTGCATCACGTCGGCGTGCCGGCGGGCGTCGAGGGTCTCGTCCTGGTAGTGGAAACGCCCGGCATGCACGGGCACGCCGTCGAGCAGTTTCCAGTCGGCCGGATTGTTGCCCGCTCCGCCGTCGTAGCACTGCACCATTATGCGGTCGCAGATGCCAGAGCCGAGGCGCCGTGCGAGCGCGCTCCAGAAATCACGGTTCATGTAGGGGGCGAGTGTGGTCTTGTAGCCCATGTCGTACATCATGCGGTGGAACCGTTCGGCGGTGTCTACGTCATAACACCCCTCGTCGTCGTTGTTCACGGCGTCAATGACGGGAATGGCGTCTTTCAGTGCCTTGAAGTTGCGGTAGAGCATGGTTCCGCTGCCGGTGCCTTGGGAGTTTATCAGCGAGCGTATGTTGAAATATGACTCATCGCCCCAGCCGCCTACGCAGATCTCTATGCGCGAGATAGATGTGGGCGCCTCCTTGAGCCGACGTATGTCAGCGGCATACTCGGGGTTTGTGGATCCGTAGACATACTGGCCGTCTTTGCAGACGGTCTGGTTGTCGCAGACGAGGGTGCCGTCAGGTTCCACTTTGATGTTGAAGAGAATCACATACTGGAATCCAGAGTTACGCAGGGTGGTGATGGTGCCCGGACGCTCGCGCCTGATGTAGCCGCCGGCATATACGCCTGTTGTCTGGGCCGCAAGCTCGCAGAAACCTGACACGCAGAGTGTCAGCAGAAAAACGAGCGCTTTAAAAACAGTTTTCATGCTAATAAGGGTATGTTGTTGGTGATAATAGTTTACGGTAATGGAATTGATCAGGGGGGTAAAGTAAGGTCAAGCCGACCCGTTTCAGAGCCGGTTGTAAATGCCATAAGTAAACCAACAATTTATATGCGGCACAAATATAGCGTTTTTTATTTGACAATGTGCGGTGTGGCGCGATAAAATTGTGTATATTTGTTGCTATGAATCGCAGAAATTTTCTGAAAGGAGCGGCATTTGCGGCCGCGGCGGCTGTGACGCCGCGTTTCGTGGCCGGGGCGGTCGAGGCTGTAGCGCCCGCAGCGGTGCCGGTTTCGGGTGCGAACGGCGGCGGTGAGGGGCTGAGGCTGAAGTTTTTTCCATACGAGCTGAAACTAAGGCACGCGTTCAATCTGGCACGTTCGTCGCGCACGGTCACGCCTGATGTCATGGTCGAAATCGAGCATGACGGCGTCACGGGCTACGGTGAGGCGTCGATGCCTCCCTACCTGGGCGAGAGTGTGGAATCGGTCTGCCGATACCTGTCACGGCTCGCCCCGGGGCAGTTCACCGACCCTTTCCGCATCGAGGAGATACATGAATACCTCGATTCGGTGTCAGATGGCGACAATGCCGCCAAGGCGGCTGTAGACATCGCCCTGCATGACCTCACCGGCAAGCTGATGGGGCGCCCCTGGCACAGGATATGGGGGCTTTCGGCCGAACGTACCCCCTGCACATCGTTCACAATCGGCATCGACACCCCCGAGGTGGTGCGTCAGAAGGTGGCCGAGGCCGCGCCATACCGCGTGCTGAAAGTGAAGATGGGTCTCGATAACGACCGTCAGCTTGTGGAGACCATACGCGAGTGCCGTCCGGATGTGCCGATATGCGTCGACGCCAACCAGGGGTGGACCGACCGCGAGGCGGCTCTTGACATGTGCCACTGGCTGAAAGAGCGCGGATGTATTTTTGTGGAACAGCCGTTCGACAAGTCGCGCCTCGACGATTCGGCATGGCTTACCGAGCGCTCGCCGTTGCCCGTAATCGCCGACGAGGCTGTGAAACGCCTTTCCGATGTGCCTCCGATTGCCGGCGCCTATTCGGGCATAAACATAAAGCTGATGAAGTCGACCGGCATGCACGAGGCCTATCAGATGGCCGTGCTGGCACGGGCGATGGGGATGAAGGTGATGCTCGGCTGCATGACCGAGACCTCGTGTGCCGTCACTGCCGCCGCCCAATTGTCGCCCATGGCCGACTATGCCGACCTCGACGGCAACCTGCTCATATCCAATGACCGTTTCGATGGCCTGAAGATCGTAGACGGCCGCGTGACCCTCCCCGCCACCCCGGGCATAGGTGTCACCCCGATTGCATGACCTGTTGCAAAAGTGGAAATGATGATGTATCGCAGAAAATTATATTCACACGTATATCATCATCGGGCGCGCTCCGGCTCTGAAACCATGGTTCACTTTCCGGATGGGCATAGATTTCTGAGAGAAGAACTTATTTTTCCAGGAGGCGGGTGACCTCATCTTTTAAAACCGGAAGGTGACGTATCACAATGCCCCACATGATATCGTCGGTCACGCTGTCGTAGCCGTGTATCACGTAATTGCGGGTATCAACGGTTCTCCGCGCGGCGGTAATGTCAATATCCGGCATGCTTTTCAAAACGCGGTTGGTGGCCTCGCCTATTATGGTTATGTTACGTTCGATGGCACGCCGCAGGCATATATCTGCCTGATACACATCAAAACGTTTCTGACGGGATTCAAAAAACAGCTCAATCTCGTCGATGGCGCTCAGTATGTCTTCAAGAAATTTCTTTACTGATTGCTCCATAGCAGCTGGCGTGTCCTGTCGACTTCCTGGCGGAAGAAAGAATTCTTTATAGACTTGTTTACAACCATGTCGACCTTGCGCCCGATAATTTTTTCTATGGAATGTATGAAGTCGAAGAAATTGTCGGCAAAATCGAGTAATGCGATTTTCTGTTCGTCAAAATCAACCAAAAAATCCACATCGCTGTCATCGTTGAAACGTGGAGTCAATATTGAGCCGAAAACCCACAGCCGTCTCACATTGTGTTTGCGACACAGCGCTATTATGGCATTCATGTTGAGTTCAATCAGTTTCATGTTGCGTAAGTTGGTTTTTGTTAAAGAATCCGTCAAAAGAGAGGTCCTCGTCAAGCTCGGGCCAGTGTATGCCGAAATGTGACATGCGGAACGCGGCCCGTTCATCAGCTGTAGCGTTTCTGAGACGTCTGTAGTCTGAGAAATATTCGGTTCCCCGTCTTCCGTCTACAGTCTGTATCATGACGGCATCTTCTGTTACCCAGACACGTGCTATATCCGTACGGTTCATTTTCCGATGTTTTTGTTGAAATATTCGTTCCAGCGTTCGATGATGATGTGCTGATTTTCATCAATAATGGCCTCAATCATTCTTAGCTCGTTCTTTTTGAACCCGTGATTTTCCACCATTTTGATTTCAAGGACATTATATTTAGCTTCAGATTCTCCTTTACTTATATGTACATGTACCGGGTCATGTTCGTTAGACCAGAAGAAAAACCTGAATCCCAAAAATATGAAAAGAGTCGGCATGATTTGCATTGTTTTTGGTTGATACTGCAAAAATAAGATTTTGGGGTGGAACGGGCAAGGAGTAGGGCAAAAAAATACGCGGGCCTCACGGTCAGCGCATCACGATAGAAATCTTCTTTTGTCTTTGTCTTGTTGTCTTTGTCTTGCGTGGAGTACAGCGGACTCGAACCGCTCACCTCGACACTGCCAGTGTCGCGCTCTAGCCAGATGAGCTAGTACCCCAGTTTTAAGCGAGAGGTGTTTCTCTCAATTGCGATGCAAAGGTACGATTATTTTCTGAAACTCCAAAATTTCGGGCCAAATATTTTAAGATTTTTTTGCGCGGGGCATTCGGGTTGGCTCCTGTGCGCCGATTTATACCGATTTATAATATAATAGCGCGCGAAAGTCAAGCTATTTGCGAGTTATTTGCTAAATTTGCAGTAATTTTAGCGAGGAGTGCCCCGGCGTGTCTGCCCCGGCGCCCTGAAACGAGATAATAACGGAAACAATATACCACGATGAATATACTTGAACTTAGCGAACAGGAGATAGTGCGCCGCGAGTCGTTGCGCCGCATGCGCGAGATGGGGATTGACCCTTATCCCGCCGCAGAGTTCCCCGTAACAGGATATACCGACGAAATCGCCGCCAACTTCACCGATCCCGAGCTTGATGCCGAAGGGAATCCCCCCGCCGGCTACGAGCCCCGCCATGTCAGCATCGCAGGGCGTGTGATGTCGCGCCGTATCATGGGCAAGGCCTCGTTCATGGAACTGCAGGACGCCCGCGGCCGCATACAGGTCTATATAAACCGCGACGAGATCTGCCCCGGCGAAGACAAAGAGCTCTACAACACCGTGTTCAAGAAACTGCTCGACATCGGCGACTTTGTGGGTGTCGAGGGGTATGTGTTCCGCACCCAGACGGGCGAGATCTCGGTACATGCCCAGCGTCTTGTGGTATTGTCGAAAGCGCTGCGCCCCCTTCCGGTGGTCAAAGTCAAGGACGGCGTGACATATGACGCGTTCGACGACCCCGAGCTGCGTTACCGCCGCCGTTATGTGGATCTGGTGGTGAACGACGGCGTAAAGGATGTGTTCATCAAGCGCACCAAGGTGTTCAACACCATGCGCCAGTATTTCAACGAGCACGGCTACATGGAGGTCGAGACTCCTATCCTCCAGTCGATTCCCGGCGGTGCCTCGGCACGTCCGTTCATCACCCATCACAACGCGCTCGACATCCCCCTGTACCTGCGCATCGCCGACGAGCTTTACCTCAAGCGCCTGATTGTGGGCGGTTTTGAAGGTGTGTACGAGTTCTCGAAGAACTTCCGCAACGAGGGCATGGACCGCACCCACAACCCCGAGTTCACCTGTATGGAGATATATGTCTCGTACAAGGACTACAACTGGATGATGGACTTCACCGAGAAGATGCTCGAACGCATCTGCCGCGAGGTCAACGGCACCGATCATGTGAAAGTGGGCGACAATGAGATTTCGTTCAAGGCTCCGTTCCCGCGCGTGACCATGCGCCAGGCCATCCTCGACCATACCGGTTTCGACATCGACGGCAAGAGCGAGGATGAACTCCGAGCCGCCGCCCGCGGCATGGGCATCGAGGTCGACGAGACCATGGGCAAAGGCAAGCTCATCGACGAGATTTTCGGCGAGAAGTGCGAGGGCACATACATTCAGCCCACCTTCATCACCGATTACCCCATCGAGATGTCGCCCCTTACCAAGCGTCACCGCGAGAATCCCGAGCTTACCGAGCGTTTCGAGCTCATGGTCAACGGCAAGGAGCTGGCCAACGCATACTCCGAGCTCAACGATCCCATCGACCAGTATGAACGTTTCGTAGAGCAGATGCGTTTGTCAGAGAAGGGGGATGACGAGGCCATGATCATTGACCACGACTTCATCCGTGCCCTCGAATACGGCATGCCCCCCACATCGGGCATGGGTATCGGCATGGACCGTCTGGTGATGCTCATGACCGGGCAGACCACCATCCAGGAGGTGCTGTTCTTCCCCCAGATGCGTCCCGAGAAAGTTGCTCCTCGCGACAAGGACGAGGCCTTCGAGGCCGTCGGCGTCGACAAGGAGTGGATCGCCCCCGTGCGCAAGGCCGGCTGCGCCACCGTTGCCGCTCTGGCAGGGGCCACCGCCGGCAAGCTCGTGCAGGAGCTCATCGGCATCAACAAGAAGTTCAAGCTCGGCCTGAAATCGCCCCAGATGGATCAGGTCACAGCCTGGATCGAGGCGGCAAAGGCCGCACAGCCTGCACAGGAAGAGGCCTGAACATTCCGTTATCCCCGGCACAGGGGCAAAACGTAATTTGACAAACCATGGAAAAAACTGGATTTCCCGGTCGGATAGCCGTGATGGGCGGCGGCTCGTGGGCCACGGCCCTGGCCAAACTTCTGCTCAACGGCACCGACTCGATATTGTGGTATATGCGCCGCGAAGACCGTATCGACGATTTCCGCCGTCTTGGTCACAACCCGGCGTATCTTACCGACGTGCCCTTCGACATCAACCGCATCGAGTTCTCGACCGACATCAACTACATATCCGAGAAGGCCGACACGCTTATGCTGGTCATGCCCTCGCCATACTTCAAGAGCCACATAGAGAAACTTACAACCGACATATCGCAGAAATATGTGGTGTCGGCCGTGAAAGGGATCGTGCCTGACGAGAACCAGCTCATCACCGACTACATGCACGACAATTTCGGGGTGTCGCATGACCGCATGCTTGTGGTCTCGGGTCCCTGTCATGCCGAGGAGGTGGCGCTGCAGCGCCCGACCTACCTTACCATCGGCTGCCGCGACATCGACGCCGCCGCGCGGTTCGGCGAGGTGCTGTGCAGTGCCAAGAACTGCCACGCCATCGCTTCGACCGACGTCGACGGCATCGAGTATGCCGGTGTGATGAAGAATATCTACGCCATCGCCGCCGGCATCGTGCATGGCATGAAACGCGGCGACAACTTCCTGGCCATGCTCGTCAGCAACGCCATCCGCGAGATGGAGTACTTCCTCAACGCCGTAGACCCGCGCGAACGCCGCATCTGCGACTCGGTGTATCTTGGCGACCTGCTCGTCACAGCCTATTCTCGGTTCAGCCGAAACCACAACTTCGGCTCGATGATCGGGAAAGGGTATTCCGTCAAGGCCGCCCGTATGGAGATGGAGCAGACCGCCGAGGGATATTACGGCGCCAAGTGCATACACGAGATAAACCTGCGCCACGAGGTGTATATGCCCATCGCCGAGGCGGTGTATGACATTCTCTACCGCCGCGTGCGCCCTGAATACGCCATATCGCGCATCGCCGACCGCCTGACCTGACCCGAAGAGACTTCACGCTGACAGACGCAGACATGATTTCGGCACGCGACATACACAAGTCATTCGGCACCCTTGAGGTAATCAGGGGTGTCGACCTCGACATCGAGCCGGGGCGCGTAACAGCCATTGTCGGGCCGAGCGGCGCCGGCAAGACCACGCTCCTGCAGATACTCGGCACTCTCGACCGTCCCGACAGTGGCACCGTCAGCTATGACGGCGGCGCGAATCTCTTTGACCTGTCGCAGGCCGGTCAGGCGCGGTTCCGCAACCGAAACATCGGTTTTGTGTTCCAGTTCCATCAGCTGTTGCCTGAGTTCACGCTCCGCGAGAATGTGGCCATGCCCGCGCTTATCGGCGGCACAGCGCGCGGCGAGGCTTTCGCCGAGGCTGACCGGCTTATCGGGCGCCTCGGGCTTGCCGACCGTGCCGGGCACCGTCCCGCACAGCTCTCGGGTGGTGAATGTCAGCGTGCTGCCGTGGCCAGGGCGCTCATAAACAAGCCGCAGGCGATATTGGCCACCCCGCGCTCGGGCAGTCTCGACTCGCATAACCGCGCCCTGCTGCACAAACTGTTTTTCGACCTGCGCGACGAGCTCGGCGTCACGTTTGTCATTGTTACTCATGACGAGCATCTTGCCGCCGATGCCGACCGCGTGATCCACATGCGCGATGGCCTGATTACCGACTGATGAAACCCCTCACGACCTACATCACCTCCATCGCGGCCACCCTCATGACGCTTGCATGCGCGGGGTGCGCCGAAAGCGGCCCCGACAGCCGCGACGCCACATTATATAATATAGTCGAGCTGACCGAGATGGATGCGGGCACAACCACGTTTGCCCTTTACAGCCAGGATTCCGGTACTCCCGCCACGCTCACATGCCGCGGCGAGGTGATCGACACCACCGCCGTGCACGAGGGCAACGCGCTTTATCTCGGGTACATGACCCACGGGCAGGGCCCTGATGAGTCCGGCGAAATCACCCCCGTGGGCTATGCACGCATAAACAACCTGATGCTCCAGCAGGCCGACATGGCCGACCTGACTGGGTGGAATCTTGACCCGTTGTCGGTAGAAAGTCTCTGGCGTGCCGGCTCGCAGGTGTTCATGCGGCTGATGTTGCCGTATGACGACAATCCCCGCCAGTTCGCGCTCATAGTCGACAAGGCCACGCTTGAAAATGCTGTCCCCGACGCTTATCTTTTGCACAGGCGCGAGACCGCGGCGCCCACATTCAGCCGCCGCTATTATGCCGCCGTCCAGCTCAGAAACCTCTGGTCACACAGCAATGTCACCGCCCTGCGCATCCATGTGGCCACCGGCGCCGGCGAGCAGGTCTTCACCATCAGCAACCCACCGGCACACTGGAAGCGGCCGCACAAGCAGGCTGCGCGGCCGCGGTTTCAGAAATAAAATGCAGTTTCGGTTCAGTTATCGGCCGAGCTCGGCCGATAACACGACAGGTGTGCTGAACGGGTGCACCTGTCATGTATGCCATCACCGAGGGGCCTGATAAGGCGCCCCCGTTTCACGCCTTTTCCGGTTCTTTTTCCTCTTTTTCTTGCTTTTCAGTGCCTTTTTCTTCGGGCGCTTTTTCAGGAGCTTTGGCACCTTCTTTTTCAGCCTTTTCAGACGCGGTTTCGGGTTTGGCGGCGTTTTCGGCCTCAGTCTTTTGGGCGGCCTTGAGGGCTTTTGTGTAGCGGCGGTGCTGCGAGTATGCGTATGAGGTTATTATCAGGCCGTTGACGCCGTAGATTACGGCACCGATGCCGGTGGTGAGCAGTACCCATTTCTCGTTGCCGTAGTCATCGACACCGGCGGGTTTATGGAAGAAGTCGACCACGATAAGCACCACACCCCCTACAAGAATCACGAGCGCCCCGAAGATGAGCCATCCCGGGTACTGTGCCGCACGTGCCTTGCGCGAGAGCTGCGCGCACTGGTGGATGCCGCCGGCGATGAGCAGGATGCCGAACAGATAGACCAGCAGCGGACGGAACACGTCGGGCATGCACCACACCACCACGCCGAGACCCAGGCCGCCTATGCCGCAGATGAACCGCAGGGCGCGGTCGGCGGCCGAATGATTTTCGGCACTATGCTTGAACGAGAGTCCCAGCAGGGTGAGTATGCCGGGCACAACAAACGCGAGGCCGCAGATGAAAAGCACGATGTTGGTTATCGGACGTCCGATATAGCAGAGTACCACAATCCCGAGAATGAGTGCGGTGAACGAAATCAATGTATTGGCTTTGAAGTTCATAGTTGATATAAATAGTGGAACGTTATGGTTTTACTGTCGGCGAGATTGTTGCAGAACCCTGCAGTCGGTAGGGACATGCCTTTGGCATGTTGAGGTGAGTCATTGATTATCAGGCAAACATCGCAAAGCGATGTCCCTACGATTTGCATGTGCTGCAACGCGCTTTCAGTATATAAACACAAAAGTAACCAAAAATCGTTCCCCGAGAGCTAAAAAAGTTTATGAAGTTCGTAACTTTGTGATATGAAAATAGGAATCATAGTGGCCATGCAGGCCGAACTTGACCGTCTGCTCCCCATTGTCAGCGATATGCGGCAGGTGGAGACCGACGGACGCGTGATATATACCGGCCGCATCGGCGCCAACGAGGTGGCCGTGATGCAGTGCGGCATAGGCAAAGTGAATGCCGCCGTAGGCACCCTGGTGCTCGACAACTTTTTTCACCCTGAGCTGATTGTGAACTCGGGCATCGCGGGCGGAACCGGAGGTGCGGCCGGAATCCTCGACGTGATGGTTGCCGAAGAGGTGGCGTATCACGACGTGTGGTGCGGCCCCGGCAACGAGCGCGGCCAGGTGCAGGGGATGCCGGCACGGTTCAGCTGCCGCGAGGGGCTGGCAATGCTCCCGGCACTGGGTGAGATCGAGGGCTTGAAACATGGCCTGCTTGCCTCGGGCGATATGTTCGTCGACAACCGCGCCGAGCTTGACCGGATTCTCTCGCTTTACCCCGAGGCCATAGCCGTCGACATGGAGTCTGGCGCCATCGCCCAGGTATGCCGCCTGCGCGGTATACCGTTCGCCGTGATAAGGGTTGTCAGCGACTATCCCGGCGCGCCTGATCATCTCGACCAGTATCTGAATTTCTGGGACGATGCCCCCGAGGCCACGTTCAAGGTATTGAAGACCATATTGTCATGAAGAAGATAGCATCGTTCACCATTGATCACAACCGTCTTCTGCGCGGTGTGTATGTGAGCCGCCGCGACACCACTCCGTCGGGCGACACCATCACCACGTTCGACGTACGCATGACCGAGCCAAACCGCCAGCCGGCGCTCGCCCCCGACACACTCCATGCCATGGAACATCTTGCCGCCACATATCTGCGCAATCACCCCGAGTGGGCCGACAGGGTGGTCTACTGGGGCCCGATGGGGTGCTGTACCGGCAACTACCTGATCCTGCAGGGAGAGCTTGAGCCGCGCGACATCCTCGCCCTGCTCAGGGAGACATACGCGTTCATCGCCGGTTTCGAGGGGGAGGTACCGGGTGCCACTCCGCGCGACTGCGGCAACTATTCGTTCATGAACCTTGCCGACGCACGCCGCCAGGCCCGCATATATCTCGACGAGGTTCTGGCGAACCCGACCGACGCCAATCTTGTTTACCCGGTATAAGGGATTCCCTGCCGGGCGCCCCGCAGCAAACATCACAGACCATGTCGACAGTCAAGGACATAAAGGCCATAAAAGGCGCTTACTACATCCGTCGCCTCATAGAGGAGGGGGAGCATGAGCATCAGGATTTCAAATTCCAGATTTCCGATGCCCGCAAGATCGCCCGCTCCATCTCGGCGTTCGCCAATCACGACGGCGGCCGCCTGCTCATCGGCGTTAAAGACAACGGTGTGGTGGCCGGTGTACGCTCTGACGAAGACCTCTATATGATTGATGCGGGGGCGGGGATGTACTGCACCCCGGCTGTTGAGGTTGAGATGACCGCGTTCCGCTGTGAGGGCGGGGCGGTGGTGTATCGCGTGGAGATTCCGCGGGTCGACCGCAGGCCGGTATGCGTGCGTGAGGATGGTGACCGCCTGAAAGCATATTACCGCGTGGCCGACGAGAATATCGCGGCACACCCGCTGATGGTAGA
>USKE01000013.1 GCA_900555165.1 uncultured Porphyromonadaceae bacterium
GCGTCATGGCCGGTAGAGTTGCTGGCGTATGCCAGGGCGGGGGGATCGGTATAGCCGCCCGACATCAGACCGGTTATGGTGAGGAAGTTGATCTTGTAGACGCCACGGGCAATGAGGCCGACCACCATCAGGGGGATGAACGTGATCAGGAAACCCCAGATTACCCACCACATGCCGGTTTCGTTGAACACGGTGTCGGCGAATCCGGCGCCGGCGCCGATACCTACGGCGGCAAGGAACATGCAGATGCCGAGCTCACGCAGCATCAGCGATGCCGACGACGAGGTGTAGGTGACAAGCTTGAACTTGTAGCCGAAACGGCTGAGCAGAATGGCTACTACGAGCGGGCCGCCGGCCAGACCTAATTTCATGCCGAAACCGACGTTGATCGAACCTACGAAGATACCGAAGAGGATACCTACGAAGATTGTGATCAGGTTGGGCTGGTTGAGGCGTTTCATCGAGTTGCCGAGTTTCGACGACAGACGGTCGATGTCGTTGAGATCGCCCACGATGGTGATGCGGTCGCCGATCTGCAGACGCAGGCCGGGGGTGGCCAGCAGGTCGACACCGGCACGGTTCACGCGGGTGCAGTTGAGGTTATAGCCTTTGTGCAGACGGAGCGAGCCGAGCGACACGCCGTTGTATTCGGTGCGGGTGATGAGGATGCGGCGCGACACCACATGCTCGGGAGCCACCTGGTTCCAGTCGTCGTCGTTCATCTCGATAGAGGGGCCGAGAACCGACTGGAAACTCTCCAGATCGTTGGCCGACATGACGATATACAGCTTGTCGCCGACGCGGATCTGCGTTGTAGAGCGCGGTATGATAGTGGTACCGTCGGTCTGCATCAGGCGCGAAACCACGAACTCGCAGTGTATGATGTCGTGCAGCTGCAGCAGTGTCTTGCCGTTGACCAGGGCGTTGGTGACCTCGAACGATGCCAGATAGGGTTTTGTGGTGGCGTCTTCAGATTCCTGTTCGATGGCCTCGATCTCCTTGTCGGTCTTGATGCGGAAAATAGCCTTGATGAGCAGGATTGCGCCGATGATGCCGAGTACGCCGAGGGGATAGGCGGCGGCGTAACCCATCGACATGGTGTTGACGGCGGCGGGGTCGCTGGCGGCCTGCTGTGCGGCGGCCAGACCCGGGGTATTGGTCACGGCACCTGACATGACGCCAACAAGCACGTCAATCGACGTATTGCCGTCGATGAAGTAGATGGCCAGCACGATGCCCACGTTGAGCAGGATGCCGAGCATGGCGAGCATATTGAGTCTGATGCCACCCTCTTTGAATGACGAGAAGAAGGCCGGACCAACCTGAAGGCCGATGGCGAAGATGAACAGTATCAGACCGAACTCGCGCACGAACTTGAGCACGTCGGGCTGTACCGTGTAGCCGAAGTGACCCATCAGGATGCCCACGAAAAGCACGAACGTCACACCGAGCGACACACCGGCAATTTTTATCTTTCCAAGATAAATGCCCGCCGCTATCACGAACGACAGCAGCACGAGCGTGCTCGCGAGATTAACGTTGCCGGGCCAGAAAAGATCTTGAATGAAATCCATAACAATGATTACTTTCTACCTTAGACGTTGATTTATAATGATTTAATGTTTATTTCCCTTTTGATGACCACAAAGTTACGGCTTTTTTGCGACTTTCACGCCCCAAACCCGCGGGAATTTCATGGGAGTCATGGGAATAATGGGAGAAATGGGAGAAATGGGAGAAATGGGAGAAATGGGAGTGATGGGAGGGGTTAGTGCGATTCTTGGGTATCGGGGTCTTGCGGAGCATTGCCACCGGATGGTGGGTGCGGGCTGCCGGGCTGGTTCCCATAACTCCCATTATTCCCATTTCTCCCATATCTCCTATAGTTCCCATAGCCATGGGCTGCCCGGTATTCCCTGCGGGCCTGCGACATCTCCTCGCGGATGCCGCCGTGGGCGAGGAAGTCGGCTTTGGCGCGCTCGATCAGTTTCTGCAGGAGGTACTGCTCCTGATAAATGAGGGTGAGGCACAGGTTGGCGAGCGCGGCGTCGTCGCGTGCCGGGGCGATTTCGCGGTAAAGTGCCGAATCATTGTGGGTGCGGCAAAATTCGCGCACGCTATTTTGCTTTTCATTTTCCCATGGCTGGATTTCGCGGACGCGCATGTAGTCGTCGAAGTCGGCCAGCAGTTCGTCAAAACTGGCGCGCGCCACGTTGAAGAGCTTGATCTCGGTTTCGCGCGAGGTGGCCGATGCTGAGGATCCCTCGATGATGTTCTGTTTGCCGCTGCGCGCGGCCTGTACCATCTGGTCTATTGTGCGGTCGCCACGATCCAGAAACCGGTGGGCGAAGTGGTATGTGAGGTCATAGATGCACTCGGCCTTCCGGTAGACGATCAGGGAGCGGTAATCGCCTTTGGGTTTGAGGAAAGAGGGTTTCATGGGAGTAATGGGAATTTTTAACTATTGAGGCCATCACCGGCCACCGCAGGGCGTTGTGGTCCATTGCTGGCGGCCGAAGTATGGCTGTGGAGCTATTGGGTGGAGGAGGAGCGGCGTGACCAGAAGTTGTAGTGTTCGTATTCTTTGCAGAGGGTTTCACCGCTGATGAGGCCGTCCGTGGCGGCACGGGTGGTGTTGAGGCTGTCGGTGTAGGGGCCGTCGGGGGTGAGGTACTCTTCTTTCTTATGGCAGGGGCCGGCGCCGTTTTCGAGATAGGGGGCAGCCTTGGTGTACTGCTCGACGCAGATGCGGAGGTTGTTGTCTAACTGGGCCTGGGTGAGTTTCACGTCCTCAGGCTTGATATAGGGCTTGGTGCGGCTCAGGAAGATTCCTAAGTTGTGGAACAGGGGGTAGTAGACTGTGGGTTCGTCGGGGTCTGAAATTTTCCGGATGCCGCCGACGAAGTAGCGGAAAGCCTTCACATACTCTTTCGACTCCATGGCGCGCAATCCCAGCCAATTGTAAATGAATGGCGATGCCTTGTCGAGATTGTTTTCAAGTAAGCTGATGGCCTGCTCGGGTTCGAGGCAGTTTATCGCCATTATGGAGGTTTGCCGGAACTCGTGGGGCGTAGATTCGGTGCCGGTGAGGACATAGCGCATCAGGGCCTCACAGGCTAAGATGCTGTCGTCTATTTTGTCGAGACTGTTGAGAAGCGGAACCTGCGTGTTGAAAACGGTGCGTCTGTCGGCCCGGTATTTTCCGGTCTCCCGGTAGACAAGCTCGGCAGAGTCACGCATGACGATAAGGTCGGCCCGCATCCGCGCCGCAGAGTCGTAGCAGGCACGCATCTCAGGCGAGAGCTGATCCGGAGTTCTCAGTTCGGCACGGAGGTCTGTCGTGGCTCCCCATGTCAGCGCCAAAAGGAATATTATAGTTCTGAGAGTTTTCATTTGTCGGTGATAAGCAGTGGTTTGCGGTTGAATGTCGGGCGTCGCAAGGTAGGCCGCTGGCGCCCCTGGCTGGTCTCGGGCACTTTGGCTATTGCGTATTCCAGAATCTCCTCGAACGACAGTGTGCCGTCGGCATTGCTGTCGGCGTTGTAGCGCCTGGTTGCGTTGTCTTTTTCGGCGCCGCGTCTTAGGCAGTAGGTGAACAGGCCGTTGTTCCAGCCGCCACCCTCCATGGCCACCTCGGTTCCTGAGGCCGAGCTGACTGTCAGAGCACCGGCCGAGGTGTTGAAATCCACGAAATGCTGCTGGATGACGTTGTTGATGAGGTTGATCTCCTCGGTGCGTTCCCTGAGCGAGTTGCCGCCGCGGAACACGACCTGGGTGTCGGTGTCGTCCACAGCCTCGGTGTTCATGGCGTAGTAGTCATCTTTGTCGAGCGCGCCTGAGTGGCATGCATCGAGTATGACGTAACGCGCCAGAGCTGCCGAGCCGTTCATTGTGGCTGCGAACTCGTCGGCGGTGATGCCTCGCGTCGCGGGGTCGGAGAAGTCCATGTCCCATGTGGCCAGATAGTAGTCAAGCTCAGCGTCAAGCACACCGTGCCCGGCGTAGTAGAGAATCAGGGCGTCGTCGCGGCCAGCCTGACTGAAGAAACGGCTGATTCGGTCGAGCGTGGCGCGGTCAAACTCGCTGTTGCTGAGGCTGAGCACGTGCACTTTTCTCGGTAGAGACGACTTCCCTTTCATCATGGCTGATATGTCGGCGGCATCCTTATGGGCATATGTGAGATTGTGGGTGGCATCGCTGTACTGCGAGACGCCGACGGCAGCTACATACAGATCCTGAGTCTCAGGCTCTGCGGTACAGCTGATCTGCAGCTCATCGCGTAGAGAGAATGAGCCCTGCCCGTTTTCGGCGCGCAGTGTGATCAGATTGTCTCCGGAGGCCAGCGGTACGGTGATTTTGCCGTTCCAGCTGTTGGAGCCGGTTCCGGAAATATCAAGTCCGGTGTCGCCGTAGAGCGGCACGCCGTTCAGGTCGAGCTGTATGCTTTTGAGCCTAATGTCGCTGTCGAGCGCGGTGAGGTCGAGTGTCACAGACCGGTCGTTGGTGGTGCTCGGCAATGCACGCTTGTTGGCTATAGTGGCTTGGGGGATGTGGTAACTGTCTGACAGCATATCGGGGGTGTACCCGCGGCGTTTCAGTCGTTTCAGCCACGCCTTGTGCGCGATGTCGACTTCAGGAGAGCTGGCCCCGAGCCGCTCGAGGATGATGTCGGGACGGTTGGCGCGCAGCTCGAACTGGTCGAACATATAGGCTATGTTGTCGCGCGAGAAATGCACCTTGTCCTGAATCGTCGATGAGGCGGCATAATATCCGTCGGGGGTGGTGATCAGCACTTCGTCGGGGCTGTAGAAGTCCATCCGCACCAACGGTTCGAGTGTCTGCGTGTCCCAGACGATGAGGTCGCCGTGATAGCCGAGCGAGTAGAGGCGCCGTCCGTCGGCGCCGAGCTGCATGGATATTACGCGCGATGTGTGGTCAGTTGCGGTCTTTAGCGTGGTCTGCGTTTTCAGGTCGTAGAAGAAGATGTTGCTGCCCACTGATCCGCAGGCAATGATGTCGTCGGGTAGGATTTCTACGGAGGTGATCCACTCATTCCGACCGCGCGGCAGTTCTATCACGGTCTTTTCGCCGATCTTGTTTCTGTTCGTGAGTTTTACCACCGACGGGGCAAGCTCGGTGACGATGGCATACGAGTCATCGGGCGCGATCCTGATGTTGGTGATGTCGGCGGCCTTGGCGATGTCAAGCAGTTTCTCTGAATTGGCGTCGACAAGCATCAGACTCTGTTTTTCGCCCGTGACCAGCCCGACAAGCAGCCGCTCTTTGCCGCGCTTGCCGAAAGGCCGCGAGATTACGTTGGTCTGCTGCCCGTCGTAATAGCCGTTGGGCGTCTGTGACATCTCGGGGCGCAGGGTGTACCGTCCGCCACGGCCGGTGAAAGTGCCTTCCCAGCTTGCAACATAGCGTCTGCCGCCTACGTCAGTGAAACCGAGTGCGGGGCCGGCTTTCGCCGACACGGTCTCTGACCGGATGAACTCACCGTCTGTGCTCCACTCAGTAATCTGCGGGCCGTAGCCCCCCATCACGACGGTACCCTGCGGCGTGAAACGTGCCTGGTAGCCGAAGATGTTGCTGAAAGCATGTCCCGGCGTGGCCGACCAGTTTTTTGGCTGCGGGATTTTCGTGGGATTTTCCGGATCGTATTTGTAGCGGCCGTGGGTGGCGCCGCGCCAGCGCCCCGGCGAGCCACTGGCGGTAGGGGAGACTGGCGCGGATTACACCGTTCTTCAGGTCGAAAATCAGCGGATTGGTGCCGGTGATCACCATCAGCGAGTCTTTGCTGTCGACGGCTATCGAGCCTGTGTAGAACCTGCTGTAGCCCCACCCGGCAAATGTGCTTCGGTTGTTGTAGACAGGCATCCACGAGTCCTCACCCTTCTCCCACAGAAACTGCTGGTCACTGGAACTGAGCAGTTCCGGGGCGCTGCGGCGGTGCATCACGGTTTCGCCAGTGCGCCAGTTCACAAGCAGACATTCGCACGGTTCTTTGTCGTAGTCGAAGTAGAAACTGCGCCCGATGTATATCAGATCAGGGTTTGTGGGGTGAGGTATGATTGTCCCTTTCAGATCCCGGAAACTTTTGATTATACGCATAGAGCGGCTGTCGAGCACTGCCGCTCCAGATGCGTTGGAGGTGAATATGTATCTGTCGTCGCATGAAGTGGCCACAGTGAAGGCGTTATGCCCTATGTTGGTCAGCGGATATATAGTTCCGGGTGTATATTCGTAAGATTGTTTCCAGTTCGATTCCAGTGTGTTATATATGGTCTGGTCGGCCTGAGCTGTAAACATCGATACTAATGCAACCAGTGTTGTGATCAGTGTCTTATGCATGATGGTCGGGTCGTTGGAGAGGTGATAATGAGAGGTTTGGTTTCAGCGGAAAGTGCGCAACGGCGGGTAGAACGCGTTGGGCAGGTAGGTGAGTGTGTGGGTGTGCGGGTCGCCGGTGACTGCGGCCACGTCGAAACGCGGGCGCAGGCGGATGTTGCGCGAGCGCAGGTATGCGTCGGCGGCCGCGGCCAGGTTGCGGATCTTGCGCGGCGTCATGGCGTCGAGCGGGTTACCGGCAGTGTCGCGGCGTGTCTTTACCTCGACAAAGACGATCTCGTCGCCGCGTGTGGCGATGATGTCGAGTTCGAGGTGGTTCAGGCGCCAGTTGCGTTCGGCTATGGCATATCCCTGAGCCACGAGGTGGTCGGCGACGAGCTGTTCGCCCCAGTTCCCGAGTCGGTTGTGTTCGGCCATGGATGCGGGGTGTCAGGTGGTTATGTGTGTCAGAATAGGGTCAGCTGTGTTTCGAGCAGGCGGAATGTCATGCGGTGCACCGGCGTGGGGCCATGCTCGGCGATGACCCGGCGGTGTGCCTTGGTGGGGTATCCCTTGTTGATTTCCCAGCCGTAGGCGGGATACATGGCGGCCAGGCGGCGCATCTCGCTGTCGCGGTGGGTCTTGGCCAGTATCGAGGCGGCGGCGATGTTGCCGTAGCGTCCGTCGCCCTTTACGAATGTCTGCCAGGGGAGGTCGCCGTAAGGCTTGAACCGGGTGCCGTCGACGATGACGGCTCCCGGACGTGTCTTCAGTCCGTCGAGGGCGCGGTGCATGGCCAGGATGGAGGCGTTGAGGATGTTGATGTCGTCGATTTCGGCGGCATCGCACCAGGCCACCGACCACGCCTCGGCCTCGGCCTCGATAACCTCGCGCAAGAGGTCGCGCTGGCGTTCGGTAAGCTGTTTCGAGTCGTTGAGCAGCGGGTGGGTGAACCCCTCGGGGAGTATCACCGCAGCGGCATAGACCGGGCCGGCCAGACAGCCGCGTCCGGCCTCGTCGCATCCGGCCTCGTGCCTCCCCGGTGTGTGGCAGCAGGGGAGCAGGTTTTGGGTTTTCGCTGTTTTCGGGCGCGCCATCGGTTCAGAGGGGCTTTACGCCCGAACACGGGCGGCGGGGGTAGAAAAGCCGCGGCGGCGGTGCAGGCGGTTCTCGAAATACTGCCACTGGTCCTGAACCTTTGCGTTGTCGGCCAGTTCGGGATTTGACTCGGCGTGCTTGAACCCGTGCTTGTTGTAGTAGGGGATGAGATCGGCGAACAGCAGAGCGTTCACACCCTTGTTCTGGTATTCGGGCTTGACGGCGATGAGCAGCAGGTCTACGGCGTCTGATTTGCCGCGCAGGGCCTTGAGCAGATGCACCCACCCGAAGGGGAAGAGGCGCCCGCGGCTTTTCTGCAACGCTTTCGAGAACGACTGTATGGAGATGCCCAC
This sequence comes from uncultured Porphyromonadaceae bacterium, assembly GCA_900555165.1. Classification (GTDB taxonomy): domain Bacteria; phylum Bacteroidota; class Bacteroidia; order Bacteroidales; family Muribaculaceae; genus UBA7173. The sequence continues at coordinate 7,782 of USKE01000013.1, forward strand.
GGCCACAAGCTTGTCTTCGGCATCGACAACGAGGGTCACCAGGTCGAGGTTGAGTATGCCCAGATACATGTCGATGTAATACTGTATCTGGCGCGGGGTCAGGGGGCAGTAGCCGTAGAGCTTGTCGTATGCCTCGTTGATTAGCTCGAAGAGCGCCACACCATATTCCTCCTTTATCTTTTTCCGCGAGGTGTATTTCTTGATTCGCAGGTTGTTGCGTTTTTGCACGAGTTCGGCTATGCGGCGGTGTTTCTCGGGGATGGCGTCAGGAACCGTTACATAGAACTCCACCCATTCGGCCTCTTTCTCGAAACCCATGCGGCGCATGTGGTCGGGATAGTAGGGGTAATTGTAGATGGTGGCCATTGTGCCGGTCTCCTCGTACCCTTCGGTGAGCATCCCTTCGTGGTCCATGTCGGTGAACCCGAGGGGCCCGACAATCGAGGTCATCCCTTTCGCGCGGCCCCAGTCGCCGGCGGCCTTGAAGAGTGCGTCGACAACCTCGGCGTCATCTATGAAGTCGACGAACCCGAACCGCATAGACTGCCCCCCGGTGCGTTCGTTTTCTACTGAGTTAATGATGCCTGTGATGCGTCCCACCGGCTCGCCGTCGCGGTAGGCCATGAACGACTGCGCCTCGCAGAAGTCGAATGCCGGATTGACAGAGGGTGTGAGGGTGTTCACGTCGTCCATCACCAGAGGGGGCACGAAGTAGGGGTTGTCCTTATACAGGTCTATGCCGAACTTTACGAATTTTGAGAGCTCTTTCTTAGTGGGATTTACGGGTCTTATTTCAACAGCCATGGGGCGGTCAGTGGATGATTGTTGTACTTAATGATCGGTTTATCGGTTTGTAGGTGCCTGTCAGAGGGCGGGCTGTTTCCAGCAGAACCAGCCCAGGATGGCTATCATCACCAGCAGGAAGGCGATGGCCACCACGTAGAGGCGTTTGTCGGTCTGTCCCTGCAGGGCGCTGCGCAGCTCGAACGAGTCGCGGTAACGCTTGTCGGCTCTGGGGACCCGGCACCTGCGCGCCACGGCGCAGGCGCGGGTTAGTGTCGCCGGTGGCGTCAAGCACCTCCTCAAGCACCTTGCCGTAGTCGCGCAGATCGTCGGCCGCGGCAGCCGGGCTGAGCTGGCTGTGCTGGTCGAACCCTACGTCGATGATCTTCAGGTTGCCGATGTTCTCGGTGAAGATTATGGTTTCGGGCCTGATGGGGTGGTGCACGATATGGTTCTTCTGTATGTAGGCTATGGCGTCGAGCAGACCGTATATGACCTTTTCCTGGACTTCGGGCGTGACTTCGCCCTTGTCAATCATCTTGCGCAGCGACGTGCCGTAGACATCATCGGTGATGATGCACATGCCGAGTCCGGGCACCTCCTCGAAATCGTTGATCATCACGATGTTGGGGTGGCACAGGTTGTAGCGCACGTCAAATTCGCGCTCCATCATGGCACGGTATTCGGGGTTGTCGCGGAACTCGGGCCTGAGGGTCTTGAGCATGACCCATTTGCCGTGTTTTTTTGCGGTATAGACTTCGTAGAACTCTTCGTCCCATTCGGGCAGATGCTCAAGTTCGGTCCATTTTTCGGTCTGTGACATTGGCGGTGGCCGGTTACAGGGTTACTGGTTGTTGTTGTGCGCGCGTTCGGGCGCGTTGTCGAAGTAGAGTATGTGCTGGCGGTCGTTGCCGGGGAAGGTGAACTTCACCGCTATGACATCGCCCACGGTGGTCTTGCCGATAATCTTGTCTACTCCGAACACGTTGCGCAGCATATAGTCGATATCACTGCTGTCGTTGATGATGAAGGGTGATTCGGCCGATGTGCCGCGGCCGCTCTCGAGAATCACGCTTGAAAGCATCTCGCAGCGGTTGCCCAGTTTCAGGGCTTTCATGGTGTCGACTTTGCCGTCGGCCTTGAGTTTCTCGGCGGCGGCCAGCGCGTAGAGGTTGAGTTCGAGCGAGACGGGGTCGTCCACCAGGGCGGTTTCGGCTTTCGACAGCGCGGCGGCATAGTCGCCTGTGGCGTATGTGCGCTCGATGTCTGAGTAGTCTTCGGCGGGATTGTAGCCGGGGGTATATGTGAAACCGTAATAAACGGTCGACATCTGGTCGGTCGAGAGGGTATGGTCGCCGTCGACAAAGCGCTGCATCAGCTCTTTGTATTTAGCCGGGTTCATCGTCACATCTACTTTGACGGCGTTGAGGTCGACAGCGGCGTTGGCGCCGAAGATGGCGCAGAGGGCTGTCATGAGCGATAAAACTGTTTTTTTCAAGACTTGTATGGTTTTAATGGTTAGAGGGAATCATGTCATTGAAGGGGATAGCCGACTGTCTCCATGATGGCACGGGGGATGTCGGTGTTGTCGACCAGACGTGACAGTTTTTCCGAGCCGTTTCCGATGGCGAATACCGGCACCGCCGCGCCGGTATGTTTCTCGGAGTGCCAGGCCACGCCGGCCTTGTCGTTCACCAGTGTGTAGACGCTCTTGGCAAAGGCGTTGAAACTGGCGTAGAGGGTCTCCTGGTCGGGCACGCTGTCATGGCTCACGAAAATCCGCGAGAACTCGTCGCGGAGGGCGTCGGTTTCGGCGTCGGTGAGCTGTACGGTGCTCCAGAGGCCCAGGTTGCGGGTAAGATATTCTTTCATCTCCTCCCACTTATAAACCTTGCCTGACCGCAGTAAGTTCATGCAGTAATCTGAAAAGGCCTCTTTCGACACGCGCTGACCGGCGAGCGCTCCGATGTTGGTGGCATAGCCGGTGGTGTTGTTGCCCACCGACATACCACCCGTATCGTGGTCGGCGGTGACTACTATCAGGGTCTCGTCGGGATGGCTGTTGTAGAAGTCAAGCATCAGCCGGATGGTCTTGTCGAAATTCAGGGTCTCGACTATGGCGGTGGCGCCGTCGTTGGCATGGCATGCATGGTCTATGTTGCCCCCTTCGACCATCATGAAGAAACGGTCGGGGGTCACGCGGCTCAGGTGCGTGATGCAGGCGCGGGTGAGGCTGGGCAGGTCGAGGGCGCCCGGTATGGAGTCGAGGGTGTAGCCCACGTTCCAGTTGCGCTCGGTGAAGGGGCTGAGCACAAGCACGCGCTCTTCGGTGCCGGTAATTGAGTCGAGGCCGTGCACAATCTTCATGTTGTTGGCGGCGAACTCGTCGAGCAGACCGGTGGGGCGCCCCTCCTTGTCGGTGATGGCGCGCAGACCCGCGCCGGCGGCGAACTGATAGCCCGATTCGGCAAGCTCACGCCCTATCTCGCGGTAGAGGTGGCGGTTGGGCTGGTGGGCGTAGAATGCCGCGGGAGTGGCGTCGTCAATGGCCACGGATGTCACCAGGCCTATGCCGAAACCTTTTTTGAACAGTATCTCGGCCATTGAGGTGACCGACACTGTGTCGGGGTTCATGCCCAGCATGTCGTTCTTGGTCTTGTAACCCGCGGCCAGGGCGGTGCCTGCCGCCGACGAGTTCGTTACGTTTGACGAGGCCGAATGTGTTGTCGAGAGCGAGGCCACGGGCATCGACATCATGGCCATGCGCGTGGTGTCGCCCAGTACCTCGCGGGCATAGAGCGAGGCGTTGATTACCGCCGTCGGCCCCATGCCGTCGCCGATGCAGTAGAATATATATTTAGGTGCCGTGGCGGCGCCTGCGAGGGCGGCCGATGCCAGTGCGGCTGTGATGATGGTTGATTTGAGTATGTTCATGATCCGGATTTATGGTCGGTAACGTTTTGTGAGCGGCTGGCGGTATTTAGTGCGAGCATCGGGTCGATGAACGACCGGTCGTTGCTCAGGCGCGGCACCTTGCGCTGGCCGCCGAGCTTGCCGGTCGAGGCCAGCCAGCGGTCGAACAGCCCGGGAACGGCCTCGGTGATTTCGAGGCGGCTCAGGAAGATGTCGCCCGAGCGCTTGGCCTGGTAGTCTGAGTTCTCGGCCTGCAGTGCCCGGTCGAGGATGTCGGCGAACTGCTGCATGTCGGCAGGGCGACGCCCGAACTCCACAAGCCACTGGTGACGGCCGCGGGTGCGGTCGCCGGCATATACGGGTGCTACCGTATAGTTCAGCACCTCGGTGCCGGTGGCGCGGCATGCGCTGACAAGGGCGGCGTCGGTATTGTAGACCATGACCTCCTCGCCGAAGGCATTGATGAAATGGCGTGTGCGGCCGGCTATGGTTACGGTAAGCGGTTCGGTCGACTCGACACGCACGGTGTCGCCAAGGCGGTAGCGCCACAGTCCGTTCGACGAGGTCACTACAAGCTCGTATATCTCACCCTCGCGGGCCTCCCACACGGGGATGGCCTGAGGCGTGGCCTCGGTCCATTCGCTTTCGGGAATCAGCTCGTAGTATGTTTCGGTGTTCATCAGCAGTTCCATGGCCGGGTGACCCGGGCGGTGCTGAACGCCGAAGAACCCCTCTGAGGCGTTGTAGTTCTCCCAGTAGCGCATGCGCGCCGGGTCGGTGATGCGGTCATACTGCGCGCGGTAGGGGCCGAACGCTATGCCCAGCGTATCGAATATGAACAGCATGCGGTCGTTGCTGACAAGCAGGCGCCTGAAGATTATGACGATGGCCAGCGAGATGCCGGTTACGCCGAGGTACATCCAGGTCTGCATCCAGAACACCGGGATGTCAAGCAGCAGGTCGCGCAACGTACCGCCGCCGATGGCCGTGACGAGTCCCACGACGTATGCGCCGAACCAGTCGAACGATTTATAGGCGGCCAAGCGTATGCCCGATATGGCGAAGGCGAAGGTGCCTATGACTTCTATTATGAAAAGAAAGGTTTCCTCCATTATCTATTGTGGGGGGATGGCCGGTGGTTGCAGAACGTCAGACCGGTTTACTCCTTGCTGTTGCGCTGATACCAGCGGCACCACTGTGTCACCGAGCAGTTCAGGCAGTCGGGGCGGCGTGCTTTGCAGACGTAGCGGCCGTGGAGAATGAGCCAGTGGTGGGCGCGCGGTATGTCGGCCTCGGGGATATGTCTGACCAGGGTCTTTTCGGTTTCAAGCGGAGTCTTCGAGCCGGTGGTGAGCCCGATGCGCTCGCTCACGCGGAATACATGGGTGTCGACGGCCATGGCGGCTTTTCCCCATACCACCGAGAGCATTACGTTGGCGGTCTTGCGCCCGACGCCTGGGATGCGCAGCAGGTCGTCGATATTGTCGGGAACCTCGCCGCCGAACTCCTCGACAAGCGTCCGGGCCATGCCCGAGAGCGAGCGGGCCTTGTTGTTGGGGTACGAGACCGACTTAATGTAGCCGAAAATCTCCTCGACCGGTGCGGCGGCCAGCGTCGCCGGGTCAGGATATGCCTCGAACAGCGGTGGCGTGATCATGTTCACGCGTTTGTCGGTGCACTGAGCCGACAGAATCACGGCGATTAGCAGGTGGAACGGCGAGTCGTAGCGCAGTTCGGTTTCCGGCGCGGGCATGGCGTCGGCAAAACTGCGCATCACGTTCTCGTATCGTTCCTTTATGGTCATCGGCGTGGTTGCTGGTGAGGTAAGATACTCGGTGTCAGGCGTGGGTTGCGGTGAACTCGCGCAGGAAACGGCGGTCGTTCTCAGAGAACAGGCGCAGGTCGTTCACGCGGTATTTGAGGTTAGCGATGCGTTCCACACCCATTCCGAGGGCGAAACCGCTGTACTCTTTCGAGTCGATGCCGCAGGCGTCGAGCACGTTGGGGTCAACCATGCCGCAGCCGAGAATCTCAACCCAGCCGGTTTGCTTGCAGAAACCGCATCCCTCGCCGCCGCAGAGGTTGCACGAGATGTCCATCTCGGCCGACGGTTCGGTGAAGGGGAAGTAGCTCGGACGCAGGCGGATCTTCGTCTCGGGTCCGAACATCTCGCGGGCGAAGTAGAGCAGGGTCTGTTTCAGGTCGGCGAACGACACGTTGCGGTCGACATACAGCGCCTCGACCTGATGGAAGAAACAGTGCGCGCGTGCCGAGATGGCCTCGTTGCGGTACACGCGGCCCGGGCAGATGATGCGGATCGGGGGCTGGGCGTGCTCCATGACGCGGGTCTGCACCGACGATGTGTGGGTGCGCAACAGCACCTCGGGGTTGCGGCCGATGAAGAATGTGTCCTGCATGTCGCGGGCCGGATGGTCTTCGGCGAAGTTCAGCGACGAGAACACATGCCAGTCATCCTCGATCTCGGGGCCTTCGGCGATGTTGAATCCGAGGCGGCGGAAGATGCCCGAAATCTCCTCGCGCACCAGCGACAGCGGGTGGCGGGTGCCCAGCGGCATCGGGGCTACCGAGCGGGTGAGGTCGAGTCCGTCAAATCCTGTGTCGGCCGTCTCGGTGGCCTCCTTGAGAGCGTTGATCTTCTCGGTGGCGAGTGTCTTGAGTTCGTTGACGGCCATGCCGACGGCGCGTTTCTGGTCGGCGGGAACCGAGCGGAAATCGTTCATCAGCGAGCTGACCACACCTTTCTTTGAGAGGTATTTTATGCGCAGGGCCTCTACCTCCTGGGGGGTGGCGGCCTCAAGAGCCTCGATTTCGGCTTTGAGTGCGTCTATTTTCTGAAGCATCTTCTGTGGATGTGTTTGTTTGCTGTTTGTTCTAAGCCACAAAATTACTAAAAATCCACAAACCCTCAAAAACTTTCTTTACGGTGCGGAAGTCCGCCGGCGCCCTTCGGGTGCGCCGTCTATCGGGTGTCATTTCAAGCGGTGGCGCATGGATGCACGTTCGGTGACGGGCGCCATAGACGGGAATCGCATCCTCTGCAATAGATTATTCAATAGATTTGCGGTGCGTATGGTGTTGTAACCGCCTAAATTTGGTAGATTTGTGATTCAATTGCTTTGAGATGAGGAAACTGTTTCTGATAGCTGTGATGCTGGCGTTTTTGCCGGGGTGTCACAGAGGGCATCAAGAGTGGTCGGCCGACGGTTTTGCCGATTCTGTGGCCGTGATGGCGCCTGGCGAAGGGTACGCGGTCTGTCTTGAGCGCCTCCGGGCTGACCCCGGAGGCGAGGGACGTCTGTATCACACCGCCTATTACAGGGCTGTTGATGCCGATTCCGTGCGCCATTATGCGCGTGTGCTCGACTCACTTGGCCGGCTTGAGGTGTCGGCTCCGAACAGATTCTACATCGCCACGTTCAAAGCCATGTGCGCCTATATGCTCAAGGACCGCGGCTTTGACTCGCTCGTGGCGGCGGCGGCGTCACTGCCCCCGAGCAGTGACCAAACACAGGAGGAGATCTGCGCTCATCTCACTGCCCGTCTGCTGTGCGAGTCAGACCCTCCCGCGGCCTACGACATGCAGCAGAGGGCCGTGCATGCAATGCGTCACGGCGGCAGGTGGCTGTCGGCCCAGGTGCTGGCGCAGGCCGCGATGCTGTGCTGTGACCGCGGGCGTTTTCCGCAGGCCATGGATCTGCTGAACGAGGCACAGGATACCCTGGCGGCTACCGGCTGGCCAATGCGCGACGCGGTGTATGTGCTCGGGAACAAGTCTAACCTCTATTCGAGCGTGGAGATGTATGACTCGGCCCTGACGGCCAACAGCCGGGCTCTTGAGCTGGCACGCCCCAATGACTATCTGCTCACCGACCTTTTCACGTTCCGTGCCTTCATTTTCGCCGGCAAGGGGGCGGCCGATTCTGCTTTCGTGTACCTTGACTCGGCCGAGAATGTAGTTGATCGGCTGCGTGAGCCGCATGGAGGCGTGTTAAGAAACTACATAAGGGCGCGCAGGGCGGTGCTGTCGGTGAAATATTGTGCCGACAAGGCCGATCTCAGTCAGGCGATAGCCGATCTTGACGCATATGTGGCCGGAAGACACGGCCTCTGGGAGGAACAGCTGGCGCTTGGCTATGCACGCTGGCTGTCAGGAGACGTGTCGGGGCTGTCGCTCATGGAGCAGGCCCGCGACTCACGCGGTCG
>USKE01000014.1 GCA_900555165.1 uncultured Porphyromonadaceae bacterium
CTCGAAGGGTGGCTCGTCGATACTCTGCACATCCATAGCGTTCGGCATCATGCTGGCTGTGAGCCGCTATGCCGTGCGTTCGAACAAGAAAGTTGAAGAAAACGAAAAGAATGATCTTCCCGACGACGTTAATGCCGTGAATCCCGGCATGATCTCGTGAGGAACCGATATAACGCATAAGCAATGAAAGTATTGATTTCGGGCGGTGGCACGGGCGGCCACATCTTCCCCGCTCTTTCGATAGCCAACGCCCTGAGACGCAACTACCCCGATGTGGAGATTCTCTTCGTGGGGGCGCTCGGGCGCATGGAGATGGAGCGTGTGCCCGACGCCGGATATGAGATTGTGGGTCTGCCTGTGGCCGGTTTCGACCGCAAACGCCTGTGGCGCAACGTGGCGGTGCTTGGCAAACTGTTCAAGAGCATGCGGCTGGCACGCAAGGTATTGCGCGATTTCCGTCCCGACATCTGTGTCGGGGTGGGGGGATATGCCTCGGGACCGATGCTCAAGGCTGCCCAGAAACAGGGGATTCCGACCCTGATTCAGGAGCAGAACTCATACGCCGGCGTGACCAACAAACTGCTGGCGAAAAAGGCGCGCGCCATCTGTGTGGCCTACGAGGGGATGGAGCGTTTCTTCCCCGCCGACGCCATCACCATGACCGGCAACCCCGTGCGCGACAACATAGCCCGCAAGGACATGACACCCGCCGAGGCCCGTTGTGAGCTCGGATTCGATGCCGCCCGTCCGCTGGTGGCCGTCGTGGGGGGGTCGCTGGGCGCCCGCACGCTCAACGAGGCTATGAAAGCCTCGCTTGGCCGGATTCTCGATGCCGGAGCGTCGGTGCTGTGGCAGACAGGCAAGTATTACGACAAGGAGTGCCAGGAGTTCCTGGCGCGTTTCCGAGAGTCGCATCCCGGCGTGGGCGCCGACCGCCTGCAGGTGGTGCCGTTCGTTCGCCGGATGGACCTGGTGTATGCCGGGGCCGACCTTATGGTGTCGCGTGCCGGGGCGTCGACTATCTCCGAACTGCAGATTGTGGGGATGCCGGCGATACTGGTGCCGTCGCCCAATGTGGCCGAGAACCATCAGCGCCGCAACGCCGAGGCTCTGGCCGGGCGCGACGCCGCAGTAATGGTGCTTGACGCCGATGCCGTGGCCTCGCTCGGCGATGAGGTGACCCGTTTGCTCGCCGACCCCGCACGCCGCAAGGGAATCGCCGCGAATGTGGCAGCCATGGCCCTTACCGGCGCCGACGACAAGATCGCGCGCATGGTGCACGCCATTGTCAACAAAAAAGAAGAATGACCGTATGGAATACAAGAATCTATATTTCGTGGGCGCGGGGGGCATAGGCATGGCCGCCCTTGAGCGCTATTTCCTGGCCGAGGGATATGAGGTGGCCGGTTACGACCGCACCCCTTCGGAACTCACCGACGCCCTCGCCGCCGAGGGGGTGAACATCACCTTTACCGATGACCCCGCTGAAATTCCCGCAGGTTTCCGCGACAATGATACGACTCTGGTGGTCTACACACCCGCGATACCGCACGACAACCTTATTCTGAACTGGTTCAGGGATAACGGTTTCGAGCTTGTGAAACGTTCGCGCCTGCTGGGCGAGGTCACACGCGCCTCGAAGGCGCTCTGTTTCGCCGGCACGCACGGCAAGACCACCATCTCCTCTATGGCGGCGCATGTGATGCACTCGCAGGGCACGGCGGTGAACGCTTTCCTGGGGGGAGTGCTGCGCAACTGGGGGTCGAATTTCCTGCTCTCGCCGGGCGCCGACTATTCGGTGGTCGAGGCCGACGAGTTCGACCGCTCGTTCCATCAGCTCACACCGTATGTGGCAGTCATCTCGGCCACAGACCCCGACCATCTCGACATCTACGGCGACGAAGAGGGGTACCTCGAAGGGTTCGCACGGTTCACCGAGCTGGTGCGCCCCGACGGCGCCCTGCTGCTGCACGAGGGGATGAAATTGAAACCGCGTCCCGCCGACGGCGTCAAGGTCTACACCTATTCGCGCGACCACGGCGATTTCCACGCGCAGTATATCCGCCACGGGCATGGGGTGCTGGCGTTTGACTTCGTATACCCCGGCGGCGTAATCCGCGGCATAGACCTCGGCGTGCCGGTCGACATCAATATCGAGAACGCCGTTGCCGCCCTGGCCGCCGTGTGGCTCACCGGTACGCTCGACGCCGCCAAGGCGCGCGAGGCAATCGGCTCGTTCATGGGCGCCAAGCGCCGGTTCGAGTTCTGGCTCAGGGAGCCGGGACCGCAGGGGCGTGTGATAATCGACGATTATGCCCACCACCCCGACGAGCTTGCCGCCTCGATCAGCTCTGTAAAGGCGCTTTATCCCGGGCGCCGGCTCACCGTGGCGTTCCAGCCGCACCTCTACACCCGCACGCGCGATTTCGCCGAGGGGTTTGCCGCCGCGCTCTCGCTGGCCGACGAGGTGATAATGCTCCCCATCTATCCGGCACGCGAGGAACCGATTCCGGGCGTTGACTCGGAAGTGATACTGCGCGATGTCAAATCGGCAAAAAAGTCGCTTATAGCGTATGATTCTTTGCCCGAGACGATAAAAAACAGTAACTTTGAGATACTTTTGACCGCCGGCGCCGGCGACATCGTGAACCTCCTTCCCGCTGTCGTCGAGGCTGTCACTGTAAAATGACCGAATAATATATAGCGTTTTCGGTCGCTACGTAGGGATGCACCCCGGTGCATCCTCGCATTCACCCTTGAAATGAGCAAATCAGCTGTCATAAGATGCCTGCTGACGGTGATACTGGCCGTCTACCTGGTGTTTGCCCTGTTTATATCGGGGCAGATGTCGGCTACGGCTCCGTTGCGCGCCATAAAGACCCGGGTGCTCAGCCCCGAGGGGAGCGCCGGATTCGTTACGCGCGCCGAAATTGACCGCATGCTCGGCGAGTGGGGCGTGAACCGAAAGACAGCCGCCGCTGTTGATTTACAAGGTATCGAAGACCGCCTGAACGCCATCGACAACATCGAGCATGCGGTAGTAGAGCGGCTGGCCGACAATACCGTGCTGGTCACCGTGACTCCGATGGTGCCTGTGGCCCGCGTATTCGGCTCAGACAACCGGTCGTATTACATCAACGCCGCCGGAAAAAGGCTCACCGCCGGATCGAGGTTCCACCTCGACGTGCCTGTGATTTCGGGCGACTTCGACGCCGCACATCCCGCCACCGACATCCTGCCGCTGGTACGGTATATCGAGGGCAATCCCGACTGGCGCGCGCTGGTGTCGCAGTACAAGGTCGACCCCCGCACCCGCGACATAATTCTGGTGCCGATGATACGCGGCCATGTCATAAACCTCGGCGACACGTCGGCCCTCGCGTCGAAACTCGACCGCGTGATGACGATGTACCGCGAGGTGCTCCCCCTCAAGGGGTGGGACTATTACGACACCCTCTCCGTCAAATGGGGCGGCCAGTGCGTGGCCTCGCGCCGCGACAAGGTAATCCCCGAGACGATGATCCTCTTCGACCAGGAGGGCGAGGCCGAGACCGACGATATCGACGCCATGCTCACCACATCCGACACCGTGGCCGCTCCGGTGACACCCCCCGGCCACTGAACAGACTGATACATCACATACAACAACATATAAACCATCCCCCGAACCTCCCCCAAACACATATACAGCAAATGCCAGAAAGATTCATAGTAGCCATTGAGATCGGCAGCTCGAAACTGCGAGGCGCCGTCGGCACCGCTGACGACATGGGCATGACCGATGTGCTCGCCGTAGAGGAAGAGAAACTCACCGGCAGCGTGCGCTACGGCTGCATAAACAATGTAGAGATCTCGAACGCGCTCTCACGCATCTGCGAGCGTCTTGAACAGTATCCGCGCGTGGCTCCGCGCCAGATCAAGGGCGTGTATGTAGGCCTCGGCGGCCGGTCGATGATTTCGGCCCAGGTCGATGTGGAGGCACGTCTGCCGGCCGAGATGGAGATTACCCGCGAGATGATCGCCGACCTGCGTGCCCGCGCCGCCCGCAACGTCAGCTCTGAGCGCGATGTGGCCGACGTGGTGGCTGTGCGCTATACGGTCGACAACCGGCAGCAGGCGAATCCCGTCGGCTGTTACGGCACTTCCGTAGGAGCCCGCATGTGTGTGGTCACCTGCGCCACGGTGATCAAGCGCATGATACGCCGTGTGCTCTCTGAGCGTCTCGGCCTGGAGATCAACGGCTATGTGACCCGTCCGCTGGCCGAGGGAGCTATCTCGCTCACCGACGACGAGCGGCGCCAGGGGTGCATGCTCGTGGATTTCGGCGCCGAGACCACCACGGTGGTGATATACAAGGATGGCGCTCCGGTGTATGTGGTCACCCTGCCGCTGGGTTCGCGCAACATTACCCTCGACCTCAAGAAACTCAACTACATCGAGGAGCGCGCCGAGGAGATCAAGAAGGTCTCGGGCAACGCCATGGGTTCTGACTCGCCGCGCTACGGTGCCGACGGCATAGACTATTCCGAGGTGAACAACTACGTGCATGCCCGTGCCGCCGAGATTGTGATAAACATCCTGGCGCAGATTGAGTATGCCGGACTGAAATCGTCGGACCTCCCCGGCGGCATAATCATAGTGGGCGGCGGCGCGCGTCTGCGCGGCTTTACCGAACTGCTGGCCCAGCAGAGCAAGCTGAAGGTGCGCATGGGCACCATCCAGTCGTCGGTGCGCATATCCGACCCCGGGGTGAATCCCGGCGAGAACATCGACATCATCTCCATCCTCGCCGCCGCGGCTAAGATGCCCCCTGCCGAGTGCATGGACGAGCCGGAACCGGTCGACGAGCCGGAGGATGGTTTCGACGAAGGGGACGGCGACGAGGAGGGTTCGCGCATCGGCCGTCTTGACGATGATGACCCCGATGTATTCAGCGACCACCCCGAGAAGAAGAAAAAGAAGAAGGTAAAGGGTGGCGATGAAGAGGAGAAACCCCACCGCCCGTCGATTTTCGGCTCTCTGTACCGCAAGATCGCCGGTATCATGGACGACGACGGCGACGAACTCTGATTTTCACCCCACAATAATCTGAAAAATGACAATCGAAGACGCATCAATCATAGAATCGACCCACGACGAGGTGATTATCAAGGCCATCGGTGTCGGTGGTGGAGGTGACAATGCCATCAACCACATGTATGAGCAGGGTATCGACAAGGTTTCGTTCGTGGTTTGCAACACCGACCGCCAGGCGCTGAACAACTCGCCTGTGCCCAACCGTCTGCTCATCGGCCCCACGGTGACCAAGGGTCTCGGCGCCGGAAACGACCCCGAGAAGGCCCGCCAGGCCGCCGAGGAGAGCGCCGACGAGATTTCGGCTCTCTTCGACGATGAGACCAAGATGGTGTTCATCACCGCCGGTATGGGTGGTGGCACCGGCACCGGCGCCGCACCCGTTGTGGCCCGTCTGGCCCGCGAGCGCGGTCTGCTCACGGTGGGTATCGTCACCATCCCCTTCCTGTTCGAGGGTGAGAAGAAGATTCTCAAGGCCCTCGACGGCGCCGAGGAGATGAGCAAGTATGTCGACTCACTGCTGGTAGTGAACAACGAACAGCTCACCGAGATATATCCCGACCTCGACTGGCTCAACGCTTTCGGCAAGGCCGACGACACGCTGTCGAACGCCGCCCGCTCGATCTCTGAGCTTATAACCTGCCCGGGGCACATCAACCTCGACTTCAACGACGTGGAGCGCACTCTGCGCGACGGTGGTGCCGCCATCATCTCTACCGGTTACGGCGAGGGTGAGCACCGCGTGAGCCGCGCCATTGACGACGCACTTAACTCGCCTCTGCTCAAGAACCGCGATATCCTGGGATCGAAACACCTGCTGTTCAACCTCTATTTCTCGCGTCAGGCCGACATACCGTTCGTAATGGGTGAGGCTCGCGAGCTCACCTCGTTCATCTCGCAGATCGACCCCGAAGTAGACGTTATCTATGGTATCGCTTTTGACGACACCCTCGGCAACAAGATCAAGATCACCATCCTGGCCTCAGGTTTCGAGCTGGTGATAAAGGGCGATGCCAAACTCAAGACCCGCAAGCAGCCCGAAGGCGACGACACCAAGGGGTTTGTCTCGAAACGCAAACCTTCGACACCCCGCGAGAACGACCCCGAAGACCAGAAAGCCGCCCTGCGCGGAGCCTATGGTGAGGATAAAATCGCCGCCATGGACCTTGAGCGCGACAAACAGCGCTACATAGTCCTTCAGCCTGAGCAGTTCGACGACGACGCCGTAATCGAGGCGCTGGAGAGCGAACCGGCATACAACCGTGACCGCAAGCTCACAGATAAGATACGCACCGGCGTGCACCGCCCGGCCGAGGAGCCTGCCGCCCCGCAGCCACGCGCACCCCGCGCCACCGATACCCCCGACTCGCGCGACGACGCCCCCACCACCCTCATCACCTGGTGACGGTTCCGGGGCGTCGCCCCGGAACGGGGCCGCCACCAGGCCCCGTTTTCCCCGGAATCCTCGGAGCCTCCGGCACCGCTTGGGCGCCGTCGGTTAACGGAAATAGTGCAAAGTGATTGCTGCCGCGAAAGGATTATTGCCGCAAACTGATTTGTTCTGCGAAATGTTTCGTGCCGGAAATAATTCGTGCCGGAAATAATAGTCGACAAACCCCTCAAAAAATTTGTCACGTCAGAAAAAATCTGTACCTTTGTGACACCAACCGCGACAGAAACCCGTTTCCTGTCACCGACCGAAACCCCGCGGTTTCATTTTTACCTTTTCAATGCGGTAGTAGCTCAGTTGGTAGAGCATCAGCTTCCCAAGCTGAGGGTCGCGAGTTCGAGCCTCGTCTACCGCTCCCTCCGGCGCGATGTCCCCGACATCGCGCCTTTCTCATGCCCCATTCCGCCCCTTACATCGCCAATATCTCATGCCCCATCTTTTGCCCCACCTCTCCCACCACATGTGGCCACGGTTCCTGTTATCGGCCGAGCTCGGCCGATAACTCAACAGAAAATGCTTATACAGATAAAAGATTGGAAACATGGGGCTTATGTAGAATGTGGGTGGCCGTTTGTTCCTTCTTTGTTTTACCGCTTTATCATTAGTTGTGGCTTAGAAGTTTCTTGAGACGGTTGACGAGAGAGTGGGGGAGCAGTCGCACTGTGCGGTGAGTGATTGTGGTGAACAGTACCGACATTTGGTAACCGAATGCAAACCGCGGTGAATGGAACAGCTCAGCTGTTGTCATGAGCATGTTGGCGGTTCGCAAGCCTGTCTGTCGAGGGTCGGCTGCATTTTTGGGTACTGGTGCTGTCTTTGTTATTACCGAGACGATGCGTCCGTTGGCGGCTACTGTTGTCGTTGTCTTTGCGAATGGAGCGATTGTTTCTGTCACGTCTACCCGGGTGTCGCGGTTCCACAGTATGGTGTGCCCGTCATGTTCGTCGACATTGAACTGGTGGAAACCGCGGTATCCTTCATTTACAGCCTCGTTACGGAAATGGTTGAGGTATAGGATGCCTCCGGTTTTCAGACAGCAAAGGGCCTGGAGTATCCCTTCCAGCGGGTCGGCGCAATGGTCAAGCGCATTACGGATATGTATAAAGTCAACGGTATTTTCCTCAAAATTCGAAGAAAGGTTCTCGACCATACCGAAACGTATGCGTGGCCGGTCAATATGGTACCGGTCAAGGATACGGTTGTAGAACGGAGCCAACGGGTCGACGTATGTGACAGGTTTCAGTTCTCCGTTGAACCTGTTGCCGAAAGCATAACTGAGCGCGCAACCGACATCGAGGATTACAGGATCATCACCAAGGGTACCGATGAAAGCGGCGGCGTCAAAATCGTCAAGCTCACATTCTTTGTTGTAGAGCGACCAGCTGAACAGTTCAGTCCGGTTACGGCGGTTGCCATAATAACTGCGCCAGAAGGCTACTTCATAAGGTATGCCTTTAATCCATCGTTTAGTGCTTTCTTTTAACTGCCGGGCTGTCTGATCCATGTTACATGAGTGTATTTCGTGGCAAATATAGTGAATTTTTTGAAACACCCCATGTCGGTTGATTTAAGAAATCACTGAGAAGTCAGACAAGCAGGGTAGCCATGACATGTATTGAGTGGAGGTTAGGGGCGGAGGCGGCGGAGGCGGACTTCGTCGATGAGGGCGTGGTTGGTGGTGGGGTTCATGTTGGCGTTCTCCGGTTCGAGGGAGAGGCGCAGGGTGTGGCGGCCGGCGGTGAGGTGGGTGCGCAGGGTGTTGGTCCAGCCCCAGTCGTCCCAGTTGCCGGTGCCGCGGTGGGGCATGACGATGGTGCCGATGCGTGACTTGTCGACGGTGAGGGTGCGGATGGCGGTGCTGTTTCCGGTGTTTATGGGGCCGTTGCCGTTGGCGTAGCGGAAAGCGATGGCGTACTCGCCGGTCTGCGGCACGTCAATGGTGATTTCGGGAGCCTCTGTGGAGCGGTCGGTCTCGGCGAAACCTGTGCCTGTGAAACCGCGCACGGGCGATGTGGGGCGGCTCAGCATCTCTGCGGATGCTGGTGCCGTCTTCTCGTGCGGGAACTGGGCGGTGATGACCGGGCGGTTCGAGCGCGGTTCGGATGCGAACGAGCCTATGCCGTCGGTGTTGTAGGCTATGACCTGATATTCGCCGGGGACAGAGGCATTGAACGATGTCTCGCGCGTCTGGCCTATGACGGCTCCATCGCGCACCACCTCATAATATGCGGCATATTCTATGGGGTTCCATTCCAGCAGATTGTCGGCCGAGCCACCTGAGGCGGCATTGTCGGTGCTGAACCATGCCACCGGAGTGAGCGGTGCGCGGGCGTTGTCGACACGGTTCACACGTAGGGGGGCCAGCGGGTTGTCGTCCATGACGATGCGGATGGTATTGTCGCCGGTTATGTCGCCCGGAATGAACGGGTCGTGCACCTTTCCGTTGAGATAGAAACGGCGGATGCGGTTTCCGTAACCTTCGACGGTTATGTTAAGGGTGGCGTTGCGGTAGTGCAGACCGTTGAGGGTGCGCCTGTCGGCCAGGGCTTTGGGGATGAACGGTGAGAAACGTATGCCGTCGGGTTCATATTCGATGCCGAAGAGCAGACGCATTGTAAGCGCCAGGTTGCCTGAGAGCGACCACAGCATGTTCGATGAGTTGAGCTCGGTGGTGATGTCGCCGTTGTCGAGGTTGAAATTCTCTTTGTTGGTGGCGAACAGAGCCGCGGGGCGGTATATCGACCCGAACCCCTCCATCACGCCGTCGGTATTGCCGGCCTTGGCGTTGGCCAGAGTCCAGTATGCGGCCACGAAGGGCCACAGGGCGTTGTTGTGGTATGAGGGCTGGTCGGCAATCTGCGGGTAAAAAATCGCCGGGCCGAAAGGTGTCACCGGGGTTTTCTCGGTGATGATCTTGGCGCGTGAGGGTGTGGCAACCTCGAAGAGTATGGCCAGCGACTCGCCGAGCGTCTCGGCACGCGGGTTCACGATGCTGTTGTCGCGGCCGTAGGTGTACATGGCGTAGTACCCCTTGTCGTTGAGCCACAGGTGCGAGTTCACGGCATCGGCGATTGCATCGGCGCGGCGGTCGTACATCGCGGCCTCATCGTCATAGCCGAGCCGCCGTGCCATGGCCGCCAGCACACGCCACGCCTGTGCGTGAACTACCGATGTGCCCAGGGCTTCGGATGCATAGATGTCGGCGGGTTGCATCCAGCGCGGGTAGCTCTGTTCGCGCCAGTCGATGAACGATGTCTCGCCGCGCACCAGGCCGGTCTCGCTGTCGTAAATGGCCTTATAGTCGTCGTTGAGCGAGCGCTTTGCCACAGGATATATCTTTTCCAGCCACGCGTAGTCGCCGGTTGTCTTGTAAAGCTCGTAGGCGGCGATGGTCCAGATCTGGCGGTCTGAGCTGACGGGCCAGGCGCCTCCGGAGCCGGTATCCTGTATTACGCGGCCGTCGGGGGTGATCTTCTTCTCAAGCGAGATTCGTGAGGCCTCGGGCTGCAGGGCCGCCATGGCCAGGATTATCGAATATGATACGTCGCGAGTCCACACGCCGGGCCATTCGCGGCCTGTGCGCAGTGTCGAATCGGGCTCGACGGCATTGACCATTTCGTCGAGTGCCATGTTGAACACGGCGTTCTGCAGCGTGCTTGTGGTGGTCAGCACGGGGTAGGGGGTAAGATCGTTGCGGACTTTCCACTGCTGTTCTATGGGGAACCGGTAGCCCGGTGCGGCGTGATAGTCTGAGACAATCTCGAAGTCGTTGGGTGCAAAAGCCTTGTATGGCCCCTGAAATATGGTATCGCCCTGCCAGCGGTATGCCTTTGTGGCGTGGATGACAGGTTCTTCGGCCCTTACCGGAGCAGATACCGGTGCCTCGGGCTGTTTCTTTTTTGCCTCTGACGAAAAAGGCGTGAGGAAAGCGCCGGCCGTCAGGCCGATTGTCAGCATCCTTTTTATGTTGTGATGTGCCACCGTGGTGAATGAAAGCGTTTTCTGTATTCCAACAATACGGGCGCCCGTTTTGTTGACTCGGAGCCGTTTGCGAAAAAACCGCCTGACCCGGAGGAGCAAGGCGGTTTTTTAGGGTAGTGCGACCGGACGTGCCGGTCATGCAGTCAAGTAGCCCATAGCAGAATCGAACTGCTCTTTCAAGAATGAAAATCTTGCGTCCTAACCGATAGACGAATGGGCCGAAATCTACCCACTGGCTTTCTCAAGCCTTGTGGGTCGAAAATTACGAGAATATTATTGGATAAGTATCGAAATTTTCGTTTATGTGGAGTGCTGTCTCCTGTCGGAACCTATGCGGCCGAATGTACCGCCTGTGGCGGAATGTTTTAGCCGAGTTTGTTGATCAGGATGGCCAGACGGCTCTTCAGGTTCGAGGCTTTGTTCTTCGAGATAGACTTCTTTGCTGCCAGACGGTCGAGCATCGAAGATACTTTCTTGTAAGACTCCTCGGCCTGTGCCTTGTCGGTCATGGCGCGGAGACGACGCACGGCTGTGCGGGCGCTTTTAGCGTAGTAACGGTTGCGCAGACGACGGCTCTGTGTCTGGCGGATGCGTTTTAAAGCTGATTTATGGTTAGCCATTTTTTAGGTAAAATGTCATTTGTTCCAAGCCATGCTCAGTCGGGCGCTGACTTGCTGTTATTAGTTATTTTTAGTAGCCCATAGCAGAATCGAACTGCTCTTTCAAGAATGAAAATCTTGCGTCCTAACCGATAGACGAATGGGCCTCTCCAATATTAATTAATCTCGTTAATAAACATCCGCCCTCGCGGGCTTTTGCGACTGCAAAGTTAAGCGATTGTCGGCGAATACGCAAATTTTTGGGCGAAAAATTTGTGTATTGGCACCTGACTTTATTGTGCCCCAGTATTTTGCGATATTTGTTGAAATGCTTATTTGAAATCGTTCCGAATAATAATGCTTTTCGGAAACCGACTGTCAGTCATAGGCTTGTATTTCTCCCCCGTGACTTACTTTGAACATACGCGGTCTGGACTCGTCGTAAGCCGGATTTATGACACTGCGTTTAGGGTCGAAAGAGGGTGTGTCAATGTCGGCCAGATCAACAAGCATATGGCCAATATCTCCAGTGCAGAATTGCCTGTCGGAATTCTCTCTGATTTGTGCGACTTTATCCGGGTGCTTTGATCGGAATGCCTCAGTTGTTATGACAAACATCGGGATGTCAAGCTGGTATTTGGGGCAAGGAGAAATGTCAGCCGTTGAATGCCCGAAAAAGTCACGGCAGTCAAAAACTTCTTCTCCATGGTCTGAAATATATATGATAACTGCGTCGCGGTTTTCCCAAAGGTTAATGATCTCGTTTACAATGTGGTCATTATAAAGTGTGGCGTTGTCGTAGTCTGCTAAAATGCGCCGTTGGTTTTCTGTGTGAGATGAATTATACTCAGATGGCCTGAAGTGTGTGAAGTATTTTGGGAACCGGTCTCTGTAAGTGAAATGCTGCCCATAAAGGTGTATGAAATAAAGTCCCGGACGATTGGCGCGTTCAATGAAATCTGCCGGGATTGTGTCATATCCGAGATTATATTTTAAGAAGTCTGAGTGTCGGTCATAACAGATGTTTGCCAGGACTGGATTGCATTCCACCGGGTTCTCTATCCCCGCACTCTGGGTCTGGACGCGGTAATTGTTATTGTACATTGCTGTGAAATATCCCGCTTTTCGGAAGATGGCCGGAAACAGCTGGGAATATGCTTTGTGGTCAGTCAAGGCCGACATTGAAAGAATATCGGTCATAGCATTCCGAGTGATGTCCCCGGAAGTATAAACATTAGTGAAAACTATAGCCTCTTTTTGTTTTATGCGTTCCATCATGTGTGGCATCGTATTTTTCTCATATCCGTATGGCGACGCATGATAACGGTTGAAAGATTCTCCTACGATGAATACAATATCGAATTCAGGGGCTTTCCTGGCGGTTGCGTTTATATTGCGGTTGGCGTTTATCCATCCTATCAATGTGTCCGAGTTTTTACATGCATACCGGTAACTGTTGGCTATGCGTGTAGGGATTGAATACGCAGGTATATGTAGGCCCGGTTGCCCTGTGGCGATTAAATATACAAGAACTGCACAAAGACATGTTCCCGTGATTGCGCAGGTGATTGCTAATCTTTTTTGATATTTTTTGCCGATGTTAATGGCAATAATATGTGACAGCCTGTATAAAAGGAATAGTGTAACAGCCGAACATATAATTGCCACACATATATCTTCCCAGCTAACGTAGCTTTCGATAAAAGATTTAGCTTCACCCGTCGGAGTTGAAATTACGAGTAGAAAAGGGTCAAGATACAATAGGAATCCGAATTCCTTTAGGGTATAGACATCAATAATGACTGAAATCATGCACAGGCCTATGAGTACCCATTTGAATATAGATCCGGTAATTTCTGAGAACTTTGTGACAGTATGTATGATATAAGTTTCAACGGTAGCCGTCAGACCCGAGAAGGCCACAACGCAAAAAATGCCAAAAAGCGAGAAATGCTCATGCAGCCCGAATGCGTTGGCGGTCAGATTTACCAGCAACAGCATCCAGAAAGTCAGGTCTGACGACTGCTTTAAATTTTTATATCGCATAATTGTGGTGAGCTGTGGCTTGTCAGTCATAGACTTGTGGCTGGGGTTCGTAGCTGATGCGGATCAGGCGGGGGCGGGTGGGGTCGTAGGCGGGGTTCACGACACTGCGCGCGGGGTCGAAGGCGGGGGTGGAGATGTCGGCAAGTTCCATGAGCATGTGGCCGATATCGTCGGTGGTGGCGCGCAGCGGGGCGGCGCTGCGTATTGCCCGTGCCTTTTCGGGATGGTGGTGGAGGAATGTCGGGGTCATGTAGACCATCATCGGTACGCGCAGCTGAAACGAGGGGTCTGAGGCGCCTTTGGCCGTGCCGTGGCCGAAGAAGTCGCCGAGATCGTGAATCTCCTCGCCGTGGTCTGAAATGTAGACGACAACGGCGTCGCGGTCGCGCCACTTTCCGATAATCGATGCTACGATATGGTCGTTGTAGAGTGTGGCGTTGTCGTATGCGGCCAGGTCGGCGCGCTGTGTGGGGGTGAAACGGCGTCTGTCGTATTCGTCGGGCGTGAACCGTGCGAATGAGGCGGGATAGCGGTCGCGGTAATAATAATGCTGGCCGTAGATGTGGATGAAATAGAATCCAGGCCGTGCCACAGGGCGGATTGCGGCGGCGAGGATGCTGTCGTCGGCGAGGTAACGGTCTGAACGGAAGTCATAGCAGATGCCCGACAGTTCCGGGTCGCTCTGGAAGTAATCGCCATCGCCTGTGGTGAACTGGTTCTCGTACAGGGCCGTATAGTAACCGGCCCTGCGGAATAGCACGGGGAATATCGGTGTGGATGATGTGCCCCGGTCGACAACGCTCATGTTGAGCATATACTTCATGGCGTTTAGGGTGTTGTCGGAGGGGGAGATTACATCGGTGAATACCACGAGCGACGAGTCGGCGCTCCAGGCCGAAAGATTCGGGGTGGTCGGTCTGTTGTAGCCGTAAAGAGGGGTGTGGTGGCAGGCGAACGACTCGCCGAGGATGAACACAAAATCGGTTTCGGGGGTGGTGACGGCTGTTGCCTCGGCCTCGCGGCATGCGGCGGTGAGCTCGCGGGTGAAACGCAGTGTCTGTGTCGAGTGGCGCAGACTGTTGAGCACGCGCGTCAGGGTAGTGTAGGCCGGTATGTATCCGCCGTTCGTTCCGGCCGAGCATACGGCCGCCACCCCCATATACAGATATATGGCCAAACCGGCGGCTGAGGTGCCGATGGCGATGCGGCGGCGCCAGCGTGCGCCGAAAAGCGCGTCGGCGCGCCGGGCAAGCATCCATGCCGCATATATATAAGCCGCGGCTCCGCCTGCGTACAGCGCTATGGTGAGCGGCCCGAAATAGCTTTTGCCGAAAGTGGCAGCCTCGTCGGCGCGGGTGTTCATGATGAGTTCGGCCGTATGGTAGAAGATGACCTGCCCGAAAGTGGTGATCATGAAGATGTCGGTGGCGGTCAGCAGTGTGTAGAGAGCCGTCATGATCCAAAGCGCGGCTGTGCCGAGCGGTTTCCACACCCGGCCGAGCAGATGCACGGCGAGCGTTTCGGCCGTGGCAAACAGTCCCGACAGGCACACGACGCACAGCTCCCCGAACAGAGAGGGGTATTGCCACAGGACAAGGCTGTTGCTGACCAGATTGAGAATCAGCAACATCCAGAATATGCGGCCGCAATGGCGCGTGTCGGAGGTGCGGTTCATCCGGCGAGGATGGCTGAAACGAGGGTGGATGATGCCGTTGGTGAGATGGCGCGCAGGGGTGCCAGCGCGGGGTCGGTAATCAGGGTGGCCAGAGTGTCGGTGCTGTCGGCCACATGCACATAGCCTAATTCGCTGAGGCGACGGGCTGTGGCCTGCTGGTGGTCGTTACGGTGCTCGCCGAGAGCGGCTTTGCGCGGCACCACGATTATCGGCTTTGCGCTCTCGAGAGCCGAGATTATGGTGCCCATGCCGGCATGCGCCACGATAAGACGGGCACGCGAGAAAATCTCGCCGAACTCGTCGGGGGTGATGAATCCGCGGGTGGTGAGGTTGCGTGGTCGGTAGCGGTCGGGAATGGCCTGCACTACAAGTTCCTCGCCGCCGAGCGACGGGGCGATGCTGTCAAGCATCTCAAGGAAACGGTCAAAGGGCAACTGGGTGCCGGTAGTGGCGAATATCATCGGGAGGGGTGGTTCGTCGGGTTCGTGTGGTTTCAATGGTGCGTGGCGGGGGATGTGGGCGTCAGGCGTCGTCGCCGAGCACATTCCCGGCATATCTGACGCGCCCCCCTGCAAGCTGTGGCCATTGGGTGTAGGTTTCGGAGGCGATGCGCGATGCCAGACGGCCGCACATCGACAGCTGTTCGACATTCGCTATCGAGTCGACCCACACGGCCCGCACGCCGCAGAGCCTTGCGGCGATGATGGTGACAAGGCCGGG
>USKE01000015.1 GCA_900555165.1 uncultured Porphyromonadaceae bacterium
CGGCACGGCTGCCGGCCGAGGGTGCGGCGGCGTCAAGCGCGGCGTCAAGCTTGGCGCTGAGGTATGAGTTCTGGTCGGCGTAGACCTCGACGAAGATGCGGCGGCGCGTCATCTGGTCGTTGTATATGCCGAAACGTGCGGTGCGCTCGCAGGCCTCGGATGGTGTGGCGCCGTTGATGGCGTCGACCCAGGCAGTAAGCGTGTGCGAGCCTATGCCGAGTTCAGAGGGGATGGGCGCCGAGAAGGTCCAGGCGCCGGTGGCACCCGAGGCCACGGGTTCCTCGACCTCCTCGTAGACGGGTGCGAGGTCGTCGAAACGGTATGCCATGCGGTAGGTGGCGATGTCGTCGCGCCCCACATTGCGCAGCGAGGTCGTGAGCTGGAATGTCTCGTCAGGTTTCTTGTAGCGGAAACCGGGGTCGAAGAAGGTGAACGTCATCTTGTCGGCGGGGAGGTTGCTCACGTCGACCACCAGCTGCACGCAGAGCATGCCCACGCCGGAAACGGGGTAGAGTGTGCCCTCGCGCATGAGCATGAAGGCGCCGTTGGTGTCGCTGCCCACGGCGGCCACGCCACCCTTCTGGGCGTTGACCATCTCCTGGGTCTCGTTGTAGTCGAATCCGAAGAAGTATGTTTCGTCGCCCGAGATGGTGTAGCCGTTGCCCGAGAAACTGATTTCGTTCCAGCCGGTGTAGAGGCGCTGGTTCTGCTCGTGCACAGCCACGGGGCCATCGTCGGTCATGTCGTAGAGGAACATGCGCGAGCGTCCGAGGTCGCAGGCCGCGGCCACTTTCATGCCGATTATGCGGCAGCCTTTGTAGTCGCTGAGAAAACTGCTGTCAAGCAGGGCGCCGATGGAATATGTGCCCGCTGTGCCGAAAATGGCTCCCGAGATGTCGATCTGCTCGGTGACGGTATGACCCACGAGCCTCTGCAGTGAGCTCTGTGCCATGGCCGGTAGCGTGGCCAGGGCGAGCATGACAAGAGATATGATATGTCGTGTCATCGTAGGATAGTTTTAGAGGGTTGGCCGTTTGAAACGGAAATGTAGATGCCCGGGGCGGCGGTGGCGGGGTCGACACGTCGTCCGGCAAGGTCGTAGATGGCGTCGGGGGCGCCGGTGCCGTCGGAGATGATGGCTGTGATGCCGGACACGTCAATGGTGTACTCGGTCACGGCCGACTCGCCGTTGAGGTACACGGCCTTGATGCCGATGGTGTGGCGCCCGGGGGTGAGGCCTGTGGCGGTGTATCGCGGTGTCTGCGATGTGCCGTGGAGGGTGCCGTCGATGTAGATCTCGTAACGGATTACGTTGCCGTAGTCGATGATGTCTGTCTCACCTTCGGCGGGACCTACCGATACCCGGTCGACCTGTGCCAGGAAGGAATCGTAGGATGTGTAGTGCACGGCCACACGCACGCGGCGCCCGGCATAGGCGTCAAGCGGTGTGGAATAGCGGCTCCACTGCTCGGCCGACAGCCTGTCTACCGTGGCCAGAGGGGTGAAATCGCCGGGTTCGGCACCGTTCTCAGACACGCAGAGCTCCATTGACTCGGCGTACATGGCGGTGTATGCCTTGCCCAGGAACGAGAACTCGTAGCCGGGACGTATGTCGAGTTCGGGCGAGATGAGCCATTTGTCGGCCTGTGCCATCTGCGGCGAGAAGAAGATGACGCACTTGTCGCCGTCAGGCGCGGCAATCGCCGGGTCTGTCGGCAGCATCGCGGGCACCGTCTGCCAGGGGTTGAACACCATCGGGGCTATTGCCACAGGGTTGGCGGCGCTGCCCGAGCCGGGGAACGACACGATGTTCTGTGCGCTGCCGAGACCGATCGGGTAGACGGGCATGCGGTCTGAGTCGACCGTCGTCCAGTCGCCGAACGAGCCGGTGGCGAAGTCGTCATACTCCTCGAAACTGTCGGTGAAACCGAGGTTCTGGTTCCAGCAGATGTCGATGTCGCCGTTGTCGGCCTGTGAGGCCGTGATGTTCCAGGGGTCGGTGATTTTGTCGGTGAGGGCAACCTCCACGGTCGTTGCCGGGGTGTTGACCTCGATGGTGCGGTGCCATGAGGTGTAGGCGCCCTCGGCTATGTTGGCCTCGTATGTGCCGTAGGGGAGCGAGGGCACGGTCGCCTTGCCGTCGGCCACGGTGAGGGTGTAGGCAGTGGCGTCGGCTATGTTCACAAGCTCTATCTTCTGCCCGTCGGGAGCCAGGCTGCTCTCGGCTGTCACATTGAATGTCACGGCCGACCAGACATCGGCCGGAACGGTGGCCGTGACGGTCGACATCTCGCTCTGAGCCTGCAGGTAGCGGGCCTGCACGCCAAGTGTGTGCTCGCCGGATGTCACGTCGGTGAGCGGGTAGCTGTAGCCGTAGGTGGTGCCTTTGTGAACGCCGTCGAGATATACCTGGAACGACTCGTTTACGTTCTCGGGCGATTTGGCGGCTACGCGGCGGGTCTGCATAGCCTCGGCGCCGTTGCGGCGGCCGCCCACATACACGTCGTCGATCATCAGCATGAAAGCGCCGTTGCGGCTGGCATGGCTGATGTATCTGATGGCGAACCTGATTTCACGTCCGGAGTATGCGCTCAGGTCGTAGCTCATGTCGCGCCAGCCGGTGTAGTCGACCGATTCGTAGTTGCCGGTATCGAGGCGTGTGAAGTCGGCCGTGCCGGGATTCTCGGTCACTGTTGTGACATATACCATGAACCGCTCGGGGTACTGGTCGGCGGCCTTGGCCTTGAATTCAAGCAGGTTGTCGGTGCCGGGGGTGATTACGGGCGAGATCAGCCAGTCGTCGTGGGCGTTGCCCGAGGCTGTGCGGATGAATCCGAGATACTGTTGGCCGCTGTAGGGGCGCAGCACAGGGTATTCGTACCACCAGACCGGTGTCACGGCCAGCGGATTTATTATCTGGGCGTACTGCATTATGCCGCGGTTGGGGTACGAGCCGGCCAGTGCCGCGGTGGGTTCGCCGTCGGCGTCGATGCCGGTCCACTGCCCGAAACTTACGGCAAACGGGTCATAGCTCTCGAAATCGTCGAAGAATATGGGCGCCTCGGTGTTCCAGCTCAGCGATATGTCGTTGCGGCCGGTCATGGCGTTGTGGAGCAAGTCGGCCTTCAGGGCAAAGGGCTGGCGAGTCTTTTCGGCCAGGGTCACGGCCACGCTCTGCTCTGCGGGGGTCTCGGTCACAAAGAACGGATGCGTCACGGTCTCGAATCCCTGTCGGGCAATCGTGAGTGTGTGGTTGCCGGGGTAGACGTTGACGGCGCATTTGCCGTCGCCGTCGAGGCGCAGGCCGGGATATTCGGCCGAGTAGTCTGTCTGCGTCAGCGTCAGCGGCTGGTCCTGCAGATTGTCGCCCTCTACAGTGGTCACGGTTACAGTGAGCCTTACCGAGCGTGACTGCGCCGTGGCGCAGAGTGAAAGCGCAGCGGCGAGCAGGATTAAAGTGTTTCGCAGGATATTCATGATTGTTGTCTGAAACGGTTAATGACTGCCAAGAGTATGCCCGGCACCGGCCGGGGCCGGTGTCAGACATACTCTTGACAGGTCAGGAGAGAGGTCAGCGGGCCACGCGGTATGCCTTGACGGTGTTGCCGTCGGTGACACGTACCACGAAGAAACCGTGGCCGACAGTGTCGAGAACCGACAGGCCGCGGCCTTCGGCAACCTTGATACCCGAGATGTTGAATACCTCTACGCGGGCGTCGGCCGACATGTCGGCATTCACATCGTCAATGGCCTCGACGTAACCATCTACACCGCTTATGGTGAAGTCGTCGAAGAACGCCAGGTTAGAGGGGCTGGTGGTGGTGTGGCGCAGTGCGATGCGGATGTTCTTGTTCTCGTAGGCCGAGAGGTCAACCTCATAGTGGTTCCATTCGCCTTCGTCAAGGAAGGGCATCTCGGTGTCCTTCATCACAGCGGTGAAGTCAGCGGGCTGGGGGTTGTCGAGTTTCTCGGTCACGAGCACGGTCACGTGATGCTTGGGATCGGGGAGCACGCTGTTCACGGTCTCCCAGTTGCGGGCGTAGAAGTCGAACTTGGCATGCCCGGTGGCTTTTACTGACTTGGAGATGATCCAGTTGTCGGCGTTCGAGGCCTCGGGCGACGATGCCACGAGAGCCCAGAGGCCCGACACGGGTTTCATCATGCCGTACATGCCGTGCTCTTTCGAGTCGTTTTCGGCACTGAAGGCACCGCGGATGCCGTCGGCGCTGTAATATACCCAGTATGAGCTGAAACTGTAGTTGGCACCGCGGTCAACATCGATCATGTCGAAGTCCTTGTCCCATTCGTAGTCGAGGGGGTTGGGTTCGAACGAGTAGTAGTAGATGCCTTTGGCCAGAGCCTCGCCGCTTACGGGGAACGAAACAGAGTAGCCGCTCTCGAACTCTACGGTCATGTTGTCGGTGACCTTGGCTGAGGTCTCGCCGGCATTGAACTGCAGGCTGAACTGCTTGCCCTCGCCTGTGGCGATGACGTCGCCGGCCTTGATCGAGCTTTCGAAGTTAGGTGTCGAGAATGAAACGCTCTTTACCTTGAGCGCGTCGGCGCCCTGGTTGTGGAGTGTGAAGATATCGCCCGAATTGACAGCCTTGTCGAAGTTGACCTTGCCGGCATTCCACGAGCTCAGGTTGAACGATGCCGCGCTTGCCTTGTTCTCGTCGATGACGATGTGAGTCAGCGAGGCACCGTCGTCAGCGCCGCTGAGACTGTAGTGGGCCCAGCGGAACTGCACTTTCTTGCCTTTATAGGGCGAGAGGTCGATCTTTTCGTTGATCCAGTATTTTGTTCCCGACTCGTTGCGGGGCTCGGAGATGGTCGAGAGTGTTGTCCAGGTGCCGTCGGCATAAATATCGAAGTTATTGTAGCTGATGCCGTTGTTCGGCACAACATTGTTTTTCTGCACCATGCCGGTGGGATCTACGATGAGGTCGGCGGGGTGCTCGTCGCCCCAGATGAACGAGATGCTCATGTTCCTGTCAGCGGGGAGCTGGAACTCCTGCGTCATCACGGCATTCGAGTCGCCGGCTTCAAGCCAGTATGTGGTTAGCACACCATAAGACTTACCGTCAAGCTCGTATTTCTTCAGCGAATTGACGGACCATGTGCGGTTGTAGTTGGCGCTGGGAGTCATTGCCCATCCGGTTGGAATGTCATCGGTCAGGAAGTTCTGCTCGTAGGGATAATCGGTAACCGAGGCGTCGGGCTGGGTGGTGAAGTTCCATCGCGGAGCCGATGTGGCGTCGCCCTTGTCGTTGTAGCCCACGATCTTCCAGAAGTATTTTGTCTCGTAGTCGCACACAGGCACGGTGTAGGTGAGGGCGTTACCTACGTCTACGCCGTTCACCAGATCATTGACCTCGGTGTTGGTGCCCACATATACCTTGTAGCCTTTTGCAAACTGTGCGGGGCCCCATGTCAGCACCACATCCTTGGGATATACGCCGGTGGCGCCGTTGGCGGGCGAGAGCACGGTGGCACGTGTGGGCACGCCGTCGGCACCTACCACGTTGGGCAGCAGCACGCGGTCAAGCGTGAAGGCCGAGTGCTCGGCTGCGCCGTAGTCGTCGGTCTCTACGGCCGGATACATCCAGCGCACATAGCACTGGTCGTCGCCGTAGCCGAGGCCGACCTCGGCGGTAAGGATCTTGTTGAGGCCGTTCTGCCAGTCAGAGGTCCATTTGGTGACCCAGTTGTCACCGCCGTCGTAAGACACCTGTACGTTGATGTCGTACTCGGGGCCGGTCTCGCCGTCGTATGAGTTATAGTAGGAGAATATCAGCTTGCCCCCTTCGGTGAGGTCGATGCGCGGCGAGCGCAGGGAGGTCACATTGTAGTCGCCCGAACCCAGAGCGCTGTGCTCGCCCTCGATAGGACGTGAGCTCCACGTCCAGCCGTTATTGGTCCAACCGGCAGGGGGGAAGTAGTCGTTGAATGTCTCGAGGGTATAGCCGTCGGGGATGAGCTGTTTCGATGCGCTGAGAGCCACGGTGACATCGCCGCCGTTTGTGTGAATCACGGCGTTGCCTGACGCGGCAGAGGTCATCGACGCCTCGTAGCAGAGCTGGAAGTCGACCGAGGTGTATCTTTCGAGGTTGACCGACGCGGGGTCAAAGGTGGCCGACACGCCTGCGGGGAAATCGATGCCGGTGACCTTGAGGACATCCTTGCCGGTGTTGGTGAGGGTCAGTACATCTGAGTACACGCGCTCGCCCACATAGACGCTGCCGAAGTTGTAGCGGTTCATGCTGAGTGTGGGCACCGGGCCGGTTGCCGGGGTGAATTTCTTCACGACCACATCATCGATGTCGAGGCTGTTGGCGGTCTCGTGTAGCATCTTGTAGACGAAGGCGATCTTTACCTTCGAGCCCCGGAAGTCGCTGAGGTCGATTCTGGGGGTGTAGGAGTCCCATGTGGTGATGGGGAAGACGGTAATGCCCGCGTCGCGCATCATCTTCTGGTTCTGGATGCTGAACACGGTTTCGGCGCCGGCGAGATTGTCGTTCTCGACCACGCGCACCTGCAGGTCATAGCGAGTGTTGTCGTAGGAGTTGATGGGACTTACCTTGAACGAGAACTGCAGCTGGTATGTGTCGTTGAGGTTGAGCTCGGGAGTGAGCAGAATCTCCTCGCGCGGACCCTGGCCCTCTGTGTCAGACGTGAACATCGCCCCCGTGACGCTGGCGTAATTGTTTGTCGAGATGACGTTGCCGTTGCTGTCGGTCTGCTTGTCGTAGTAATTGTACCAGTTGTACTTGGTGACGTTGCCTGTGTAGCTGTTGACAGTCGTCCAGCCGGCTCCCTTTGCCACCGGAGTCGGATTCTCGCCGGTGTTGCCGGTCTCGAAATCCTCGTCGAGGATGGTCTGCGCGGGTGCCGACGCGGCGAGCGCCAGTCCTAACAGTGCCAGATAAATTTTCTTCATGCTGTAAAAAAAAATTAGTGTTTGATATGATTGGTGCCACATTGGCGTGGG
The DNA here is from genome assembly GCA_900555165.1 of uncultured Porphyromonadaceae bacterium. Lineage (GTDB taxonomy): Bacteria > Bacteroidota > Bacteroidia > Bacteroidales > Muribaculaceae > UBA7173. The sequence continues at coordinate 6,992 of USKE01000015.1, forward strand.
CGCTTTTGGCCCTTTTGAAAGCCACGGCGGCGCGGGCCGCCGTGGCCCTTGATGTGTGTGCCGGTCAGGTCAGTGACGCCGGCATTAGGTTATTTGCGGATGTAGACCTTGCGGCCGTTGACGATGTAGACGCCGGTCGAGGGGTTGGTGACGCGCACGCCCTGCAGATTGTAGATGGCGTTGTCGCCGAGCTGGTCGGCCGTCACAGACCCGATGCCTGTATATCCGAAGTCGTCGCGCAGACCGCTGGCGGTGCGGAAGTGGAGGCCCTGGAGCTCAACACCATCAGCTGCCGACAGATATGCGTGGAACGGTGCCACCTCAGTGGCGGTGGGGTTGTTCGAGGGGTCGCCGGTCGGTGTCTGGTCGTCGGTAAGCACTTTGCAGCCGTCGAGCACATACATGCCGGTTTCTACGGGAGTCTGCTCGAATACGCCGGTGAACCTGAGCGTGGCGGTCTCTGTGGTGGCCGGCTCGGCGATGAGTTCGATGCCTTTGGCGAAGAAACGCACATCAGCGGGTTCGCTGAGGTAGAGGAGATAGGGCACGCCTGCCTCAAGGTCACCTTCGTAGAGGTCGAACATGGCGGTGGGAATGGGGTTGGTGCCTTCGCCGTCATCGCTGCCCAGTGTGTGGATCATGGCGTTGGCTCCGAAGAGATTAAGCGCCACGGCGCGTGAAACCGAGAAGGGGAGCGCGACGGTGCTGAGGCCTGCGGGCCATTGCATGTCGACGGTGAGTATCGTGGCCGGTGTCGGCACAAACGCGGGGTTGTCGTTGGTGATGTGCTGGGTGAGCATCAGTGTGAAGTCGGCGGTGCGGCTCTCCTCGAAAGTGACGGGCTCGTCGAGGTAGTCGCGGAGGTCGTCTTTCGTGGCGTTCACCGAGTACGGGCGTGTGTGCTGGATGACGTTGACCTCGTAGTTGCCTTCGGCGTCGGTGAGAGCCTCGTACTGCACATCGTCGGTGTCATCGCTTACCATCAGCACCACTGCGCCCTCGGCGGGAGTGCCGTCGGCATAAGTCACGTTGCCCGAGAGTGTCACGGGGTCGACCGCGATGCCGAGATACATGACGGGGAGCTTGTCTGATGTCCAGGCCTGGCTCTCGTATGTGCCGCGGTTGTCGTTGCTGTGACCCCAGTTGTTGGCGGTGCTGGTCGTGGCGAGCAGGTGGGTGCGGGTGTATCTTTCGCTGGTGCCGCGGGTCACGATGCGGATTGATTTGCCTGCCTCGTAGACGATGGGTTCGGCGAGGTCGGCGACCACAACGTCAACGGGGTCTGACTCGGAACCGGCGGCAGCCCACTGGTGTGCGGGCCAGTCGAGGATCTGTGTCATGCCTGTGACATCGTATTCGCCGGGTTCGGGCTGTGCCTGCTCGGTGTCGTCGGTGAGCTCGAAGTACATCGAGTAGTTCTCGGTGATTTCGCCGTTCACGCGGCCGCGGAACTTGATCTGTGTGATCTTCTCGCCGCCGTTGAGGCCGAGGTCGGCGGGTGTGTAGAGAGCCACGCCGGTGCTGTTCTTGTCGTAGAAGTTGAAGAGGCCCTTCATGGTGGTGTCGGGGTTGCCGTTCGAGGCGTATGCAGGGTTGCCGACGACTACTTCCGAAGAAATGGTTTCCTCGGTGAAGGTTACCTCGACAGGCTCGCTGGCCACGGTGTAGTCACCTGCGGTGACCTGCACGTAGACGGGGAATGTGCCTACCCTGGGCGAGCGGAAGGTGAACTCTAAGGGCGAGACCGCTTTTGTGAGCGAGTGCTCTGCGGCGAGTTCGGGGGTGTCTTCGGTCACAAACGGCTTGCCGTCGACATAGGCCGTGATGGTGTATGCACCTGCCTCTTCGGCACGCAGGCCGATGTTGCGCAGTTTCAGCGAGGCCGTGGCGGTCTTGTTCTGCATGGCTGTGGCGGGGAGGGCTGTCTCCTCGAGGATCCACTCATGAGCGACGTCGCAGACTGTCAGGCCGTAGATCTCGTCGAGCTGTGCGCGGCTTGTTATTGCAAAACCGAGATACCAGTCGCCGGCCTCGGGCACGGCCACGGTGAATGTCTGCCACGAGTCGGTCATCTTCGATGCCTCGTCGTCGGTGTCGCCGGTGAACGAGCCGAGTGTGGCGCGGTTCTCCTCGTTCTGGAGGTCTTCGCGCGTGGAGGCTGCGTAGATGGTGATCGAGCCTTCAGAGAACCCTGACGAGTAGACGCGGCCCTCGAACGTGAATGTCTCGCCGGCATCGGCATGCAGTCGGGGCGAGATCAGCATGTTGTCGGTGGTGCTGTAGCTGGTGGCATAGCAGTCGGGTGCCGAAGAGGTGCCCCCGTTTGACATCGACACGCTGCTTTGGTAGAGCGAGCCCAGCGGCCAGGCGCCCATGGTGTTGCCGTCGTCGAACGACGCGTACCATTTTGTGGTGTCGAGCAGGTCGCCCTTTACCTCAAGGGTGTAGGTCTGGTTCTCGCCGTTTCCGTCGACCCATACGATGCTGAGGTTACCGCTGTATGTGCCCGGTTCGGTGGCCGAGAAGGTTATGTCGACCTGCTGGCGCTCTTTGGCGGCGACTGTGGCCTCGGAGACACTGGCGGTGAAACCGTCAGGCACGGTGATGGAGCTTACGGTAAGCGGTGCCATGCCGTGGTTATAGATCTCGAACTCCTGCTTGAGGCCGAGTTCGTTGACACGGCCGAAGTCGATGGCGGCGGTGCGGCTGGTGGGGGTATAGGCGCCGGTGGATGTGCCTTTGTCGAAGAAGGCGAACCAGGGCTCGTAGGTCACTTTCACCTGTTTCACAGGCGACTTGAACACGGTGCCGTCTGTGAACTCGAACTGGAAGTATGCGTTGAATGTGGTGTTTGTCTCTACTTCAGGCGTCCAGGCGTCAGAGAGATAGAAACGTTTCACGTCCTTGGCGGTGGCGTCGAGGTCTACCGGGTTGCCGGTGGCCTGTACCTGGCCGTCGACATAGAACTTGACGGTGTATTCGGCGGCGGTGAGGCCCGTTACGGGTATGATTTCCACCGCGGGCGAGATTACCTTGCCTGACTGTACTTCATCGGGCACGTCCACGGTCTTGAAGTATATGTCGCGGTCAATCCCCTCGACTTTCTTCAGGCCGACGATGTTGTCGAGCTTGACGCGCCACAGGGCGAAGGCCACATAGTAGTCGCCGGCCTCGGGGATGGTCATCGTCTTTGTCTGGAATGAGCTGGTCAGGGTGCTGCAGGGGAATTCGGCAACGGGTTCGCCCCAGTTCACGCGGTCGGTGGAGAGGTAGACCTTCAGACCCTGTTCGGGCGAGTTGTTGGCCTCGTAGGCCAGGTCGAACGACAGCACGTCGCCGGCCTCGGCATGGAGTTTCGGAGTGATGAACTTGTTGTTTTCGGTAGCGTAGCCCGAACTGCTGTATGACTGCAGGTAAAGCTCATACTGCCCCGACGAATAGTTGTATTCGTATGCCACGCCCGATTCGGCCACCGAGCCTTCGGGCCATTTGGGTTTCGACACGGTGTTGTTGAAATCGGCTACCCATGTGCCCGGTGTGATCACCGAGGCCGAGAAGGGGAGAGTGTAGGTGGTCTCGGTGCCGTTGTTGTCGTAGACAATCACCAGGTCGCCCACGAATGTTCCGGTGGCGGTGGCAGGCTGGGTGATCGTGATTTCGAGTTTGTCTTTTTTATCCACGGTGAACTCCCCGGCGGGGATGCCGTCGGCGGTGAATCCTTCGGGAACGGTGACACTCTTGACAGTGAGCGGAGCGGCGCCGTCGTTATATATCTCGTAGGTTTTCGACAGAGGCTCCGAGATTATGCCGAAAGCCTGCTGTGTCGACGTGGAGATGGAGGAGGTGGAGCTTGTGCCGCCGGCGCGGAACACGAACTTCGACTTGTATTCGTTGTAGCGCGAGTCGGCGCGTTTCACCGATGTGCCGTTGAGGTTCTCGCGCACGGCCACCTTGAGGCTCGAATATGTGTAGGGCCATACCGATGTGACGTCGGTGATGGTGGCCACCACGTCGAACGGTTCGGAAGTCTCGCCAATGGCAAGGGTCTGCGGTACGGGGGTTGTGCCGAGAGCCTGGTTGGTGTTTGTGTTGACAATCGAGACGGAGTAGTTCTTCTGTCCCGGGGTAAGCACTGTCTGACCGTTGTTTGTCACGGTGACGGTGTAGCGCATCTCTACCGAACCGTCGGGGAGCTGGTCCCAGTATTTTGTGCCGGAGGTTTCGGTGGGCACCACAGATTCCAGTGTCATGCCCGGCTCGGCTTCGATGGTGGCGGTGGTGGCCGAGAAATCATCGACTGCCACGCGGTCACCGCGGTATCCGATTCGTGCGGGGTCGTCGAGGTGGATTGTCACGGCTATCCATTCCGATGTAGAGAGGGCAGTGGCGGGGGCCGAGCCGGTGTTGAAATACTTCCCGACCTATTACATCAGAGTGCCGTCGTCATTGATGTTGTAGATGGTCATTGACGAGCTGTATGAGTCGGCGTTCACGTAGATTGTCACGTCGCCTGACACAACAGGTGTCACCAGTACGTCAGTGACGGCGCTCTGGTCGTAATACGACTCTCCGGCTGTCTGTGAGCTGATGTACAGGGCGCCGGTGTTGTTGCCCGCATCGTCGGGGCGTCCGCCCGCACCACGATAGCTGTACGACATGTAATAGGTATCGCCCCACGCGTCGGTGTATTTGCCGACGATGTGTTTCCAGTTAGGCGCTACCTTGAAGGCATGGTCTGATGTTGTTATCGGAGTGTTGAAATCGACCGTGTAGGGGCTTACCTGTTCGGCCCCGGCGGTCAATGTAGCACCGATAGCTGTCAGCAATGCCATGCAGAGGTGTTTAACCTTTTTCATAAGCAAGGTGATATTGATTAGATATTAATGAAAGAATAAAATATTTGCACTCTTTGTGAATATATGCAAAATAATTGCATAATATGCCTTTTGCATATACATCAATTGCAAATTTACAATATTCGGTTTGATATTGCAAAATTAGATATGTTAAATTCTTCGCAGTAAATAATATTCAGAAATATGAATATGCAGTGTCTTATCGGTTATAAGCAGCGGCGCGGGATGCCGGCCGGATGGGGGGCCGGAATCCTGCGCCGCGGTGTGGAAGGGGCAAGCTACGGGTTTACGTTGCTTGCGTGATCAGGGCCGGGTTGCCTGCGTGACCAGGTGGGGCGGTTGCCTGCTTGATCAGAAGGGGAAGTTGATGCCGAGGTTCACTGAGGCGTTCGAGCTCAGGGGGGCGAACTCCTTGGTGACTTTGCCGAGTGTGTGGTCCATGCCCAGGAAGAGGTTGAACCCTTTGGGGTGCACGCTCAGCATCCAGCCGAACGAGGTGCCGTAGGTGCCGAAGGCCACGTTGGCGTCGGCCGAGAAACATTTCACGGGGGCGACGTTGGCCGAGAAACGGGCCTCGGTCCAGGTATAGCGGCCTGCCAGGCGTGTCGAGCTGAGGAAACCGAAGTGGAGCTTGCGGTAATAGGGGAGCTCATATTCGGCGCCGATGTTGAGCGTGGCGGCCAGGGCGCGGCTGCGGGTGCCGATGTTGCCGTTGTCGGTGAGCTGGTAGAGCTTGTCGAGGTTGTCGGTGAAACGATCCCATTCGTTGTCGAACGAGTTGGGTGCCGAGTCATCGGCGTTGAATGTATATGCGTCGGTGTTGACGGTGCGTGTGCCGTTTGTCGAGGCGAATTTGGTGTCTTTGAACGAGATCCACCCCAGGTCAAGCAGAGCCAGCGAGAAGTTGAAGTCGCGCCAGCGATATGTGGCGCCGAGGTCGAAACTGAGGCCGAATCCGTTGGGGCTGATGCTGCCGTCGCCGTCAAAGTCGGCGCCCGATACATATTCCTGCCCCTCCTTGTTGGTGTCGTGCTTGTACTGGAATTTGCCGAAGTTGGCGTAGACGTCGGCGTTGGTGCGGGCTATCCAGTCGTTCTCGCCGAGGGTGAGGTCGGCCTCGTTGAAGTAGGCGTCGAGGTTTGCCATGCCGACGAGCACCTTCACGGTGGCGCCGACGCGCAGCCCCGGCACGGCCTTGATGTCGTGCGAGTGGTTGAGGGCGATTTCTCCCCAGCCCATGGCGTGGGCGGCGAAATCCTTGATGTCGTAGGTCTTGTTGGCCACGCCCTCTTTTGCCAGCGAGAAGAGTGCCTTGGGCACATTGGCGTTGACGTCGGCACGGGCGTTGACCGACACGGTGTTGTAGCCGCCCAGGGCCTTGAACCCGACCGACATCACATTGAGCTTGATGTTGGCGCCGATGCTGTTCTTGTCGTGGAGGCTGTTCATCACCTCGGCGGCGCTGACGTTGGGGTTGGTGAACAGGGCGGTCTTGCCGTTGACGTTATATATCACGCTCGACAGGTGCAGGTTGCCGCGTGCGGCCACGTTGAGGTTGCCCAGGCCGGGGAACGAGACAAAGCCCTTGTCGTTGCCGAAGGCGGGGTTGAGGCTGTAGCGGTATGTGTAACCGTCGACGAAATAGCCCGAGTTTGTGGTCTGGGCCTGGAGTGACGCGGCAGCGAGAAAGCCACCGACTGCCATTGTGATTAATTTGCGTTTCATGTGTCTTTCGTGCCGTTAGAGTTCTTTTTCGTAATAACCTGATACTTTCACGCGGATGTTGCGGAGTGTGATGGTCTCCGAGGGGGTGAGCGGTTCGCGGCCGGCGCTGTTGAGGCGTGCCACGAAGGTGACGCCGTCGAAGTGGGCCATGGTGCCGGTCATCTCTATTGTCACGGGTTCGTCGGTGCTGTGTGCGGCGATGGTCGAAGACTTCACCTCCACGCCGGGGATGCGGTTGCCGTTGACATCGATGGGCCAGGCGGTGAGCACGCCGTCGAACTGCAGCGAGTTCGACACGTCGATTGTGGCCGAAAGGTGGGTGATGGTTATGGCGTCGACATCGTCGTCGTTCCAGCCGTCTTCGGTGTCGGTGTAGATTATGGTAGAGCCGTCATTGAGGGCCAGGGGCGCCATGAAGTCATATTTGCCTTCGGCCCCGGTGATGTTACGACCCAGGGCGAAATCGGTCACGTCCTGGCGGGGTACCTGCGGGTCGAGCACGCTGATGGTGATCTGTGTGGGCAGACCCGGGTCAGGCGTGTTTGCCGGGGGCGCGAGTATGTCGCCCAGGGTGGGGAAACTGATGTATGACAGGTTCTGGCTGAAACCGTCGGGTACGGAGAGCCCGCTGTTTTCGGGCGCCATGACATAGTTGTAGGGGCCTTCTATGCCATATTCATAACCCACGGTGACGGGGGTGGCGGGGATGAAGTCGAGCCGCGACCATCCGTCGCGCTGGTATGCGGTGAATTTCAGCCCGGCTGAATAGCGGAGGCGGTTGGCGGCAACGGGATTGTTGAACTGCAGGTAGATCTGTGGGTTGGCCAGCTTGAGTACGGTGCCCTCGCCGTTGAGGAAGTCGGGTATGTCGGAGAGGCTGATAGGATCGATGTTGAAACCGTCAAGGTGATACTCGATCACGCCCGTGAAACTGTCGGCCACAAGGTTGCTGAGGGCGTAGTTTGCCGAGAATTCGAGGGTCTCGGGCAGCAGCATGGGCACGCCGTTGACCTTCTTGGGCTCGATGGTGAGCAGACCCGAACGCACGCGGAACTTGCCGGTGAACGACAGGGTGTGCTGGGGCGTGATGGCCACGCCGTTGGCGCGCAGGTCGATGCGGGTCACGTCAACCCAGGCGTCGGCCTCGGTGCCCTCGACCTCGAAAGTGTCGATGGTCCACAGACCGGTTGCGGGGTCATATTTGCCGTGCGAGGGGGTGGCTGTCATCCCTTTGGGGAGTTCGATCACCAGGTCGGTGAATGTCTCGCGGTCGGCCGAGGTGTCCACATCGTGTGTGGTGAGGTGTATCGAGAACCTGAGGTTGTCGACCTCTACGGCGTGGGCCTCGATGATTGATTTGTCGATATTGCCTGCGTTGTAGGAGAAATCGTTGCCCATGTCGACAATTTCGTAGGTGTAGCGTTCAGCCGGAGTGGCGGCGCGCTGCTGTTCGGCGGCTACCTGAGCCAGGGTGCGTGTCGTGGGGTCGAGCACAGGGGCTGTCGCCGTGATTTTCTCGATGTAAATGGGGTCTGAGCCGAACGAACCGTTTTCGGTGAACGCATAGAACTCCTTGCCGTCGATTGTCACGGCTTTGATTTTGCTGTCATCGTCGATGTCGAGGATGTCAGAGAGCGTGATGGCGTCGATGTTTACGGGGATCGTGAGGTCTTTGACCTCGACGCGGGTTGTGGTGTCGATGTCAGACAGGTCATAGCTGTCATCGACGCAACCTGTGGTCACGACTGCCGTCAGGACTGCCGGGAGGCAACTCCAGTGTTTGAGATTCATGAAGGTTAAAGATTTGTTTATATAGGTTTTTAATGTGTGTCGGGTTAATCTATAAAATCCCATAAATCGACGTAATATCTAAGCACCGAGGCGATTTGTTTCGT
>USKE01000016.1 GCA_900555165.1 uncultured Porphyromonadaceae bacterium
CGCCACTGCACCTTAAGTTAATAGCATTGGGTCGCTACATGTAGCGACCGCCGCCGAATAAGTCAGTAAAATTCTGAACTGTGACCGGTTAGCGGTCGCTACATGTAGCGACCCTACAATGAATGATGATAATCATGCGTCAATAAGGCTAAACAAAGCTTATTGACAATCTTCGGTTTTCCCGAATTGCGCGTTAGCTTTTTTTATTCAAACAGGTAGCTGTATTTCGAGAGGAGGTCTGTCAGCGCGGTGCCTTTGCGCAGGGGGGCCACGTTGATGCGTCCGGCGTCATATTTCGTCCACTGGTATAGGTCGGCATATCCGCGTTTCAGCGATACATCGGCGCATTCAAGGGCTTTGGCGTTCTCGCCGGCCTGTGCGTAGAGGCATGCGGCCAGGTAGTGCGCCGAACCGTCTGTATCGGGTAGGGCGGTCAGGCGGTCTGCCCAAGCAAGAGCCTCATCCTTGCGCCCCGAGAAGAGCAGGGCGAATCCGCGGTATGAGGTGAGCGAGGGTGTTTTACCCTCCTGATCCTCGTCGGCTGTAGCGTCGACCAGACGCCTGTAGATCGGCAGAGCATTGGCCGGCTGGTTCATGCCGTCGGCGATGACCCAAGCCTGCATGATGTAGGCGAGATAGTTCTGCGGGTTGTCCATGATCATTTCGCCGAAAATCGTCGATGCCTCGTCATATTTGCCGAGTTGATAGAGGCAGAGAGCCTGCTGTGTGCGGGCCTCGATGTTAGCGGGGTCGGGTTCGAGGGCACGCTCGATGTTGATCATGGCGTTTGCCGGTTTCCCCTCGGCCATCTGCACTTCGGCCACGGTGAGGTAGAAGTAACGGTTGTCGCCGGGCATGCCTATGGCGTGGCGGGCGTTGTCGGCGGCCTCATTATATTTGCAGAGAGCCAGGTAACACTGTGCCAGGTCATTGTATATGCCGGGGTAGCTGTAAAGGTTGTCGTTGATGATTTTCTTGTAATCCGTGACCGCCGGCATGAAATGCTTGTGAGCCTGGGCTATCTGGGCGCGGATGTAATAGAACATTCCCTGCTCTGGAGCGTGGATCACGGCATTGGTAAGGCCTGACACCACCGAGGGGTAGTCGATGTTGGCAAGGTTCACCAGCTCCTGGAACGCCTTGGGATTGGAGTCGATGGAGATGGCCATCACCAGGTCGTCGACGGCGCCGGTGTTGTTGCCGAGCATGCGGCGCACCGACGAGCGGCGCACGTAAATATCGGAATCGGCCGGCATCATCGACACGGCATCGTCCATGTACTGCTGTGCCATGCCGAGGTTGTTCTCCTGCACGGCCACGCGGGCCAGACCGGTAAGTGCCTCGGCACTGCGGTTGTCCATTGCGCGCATGCGCGTGTAGTCTTTCTTGGCCTCGGCATAGTTGCCCAGTTCGTATTCGGCGTTGGCTTTCTGGTAGAGGGCCATGAACGATGTCGGGTCATATTCAAGCGCCTTGGCGAAATCGGCGCGAGCCTCGGCGTATTTGCCGAGTTCCTGGTAGATGTTGCCGCGCAGTTCGTATGCGCTGAAAAGCAGGTCGGTGTCGGCTGCCGGAATATTCCTGATGGCCGCCTCGATGTCGTTGAGGGCGCGGAGGTACTGGTTGAAACGGTAATATTCGTTGGCGCGACGGAACAGCACCTCGTAATTGTCGGGGTTGGCGGCAAGCTCGGTGTCGTAAACCTCCATCATGGCCTTGGTAACGGGATTGTCAAGGCCGTCCTGGGCCGGTGCGGCAAGCGATGCCGCCGTCATGGCCGAGGCGATAAATATATGTCTGAGTCTCATAATCATTTTGATGAAGTCAGATAAGGAAATGTTAAAATGACTTCGATAACTTGTTGACGGTCATGCGCAGCAGCGTAAGCTCTGAGAGCAGGGTGTCGAGCAGGTCGAGCCTGAGCATGTTCGCGCCGTCAGAAAGCGCTTTGGCGGGTTCGGGATGGGTCTCGATGAACAGGCCGTCGCAACCGGCGGCGATGCCGGCGCGGGCCACGGTAGAAATCATGTCGGGACGGCCGCCGGTTACGCCTGTGGCCTGGTTGGGCTGCTGCAGGGAGTGAGTGATGTCGAGTATCACCGGGCAGTTGTTGCGTTGCATCTCGGGGATGCCGCGGTAGTCGATGATAAGATCCAGGTAGCCGAACGTGGTGCCGCGCTCGGTTATGGCCACGCGGTCGTTGCCGGCCTGGCGCACCTTCTCCACGGCATGTTTCATGGCTCCGGGCGAAAGGAACTGCCCCTTCTTTATGTTGACCGTCTTGCCGGTGTGCGCAGCGGCGATTAGCAGGTCGGTCTGGCGGCAGAGGAATGCCGGAATCTGGAGCATGTCGACGTATTGCGCGGCCATGGCGGCCTCGGGAGCCGAATGGATGTCGGTCACCACCGGACAGCCGTATGTGTCGCGCACTTTCTTGAGTATCTCAAGGGCCTGCAGGTCACCGATGCCCGTGAACGAGTCGAGGCGCGAGCGGTTGGCCTTGCGGTACGATCCCTTGAAGACAAAGGGGATGTCGAGACGGTCGGTTGTCTCCTTGATTTTTCCGGCTATGTCAATCGCCATCTGCTCCCCCTCGATCACACAAGGGCCTGCGAGCAGGAAGAAGTTGCCGGTTTTCGAGGAGAGGAGATATTCGGGAAATTCCATAAACAATTCTGTGTTGAACGTGAGTGTGCCCGGGAGGTCAGTCACCGGTGACTGACGGTGCCCCGGCGAGCTGATTCAGTGTATGACATGTCTGGCAGGCCACGAGCGCGGCGGTCTCGGTGCGCAGGCGTGCGTCGCCGAGCGATACCGGCTGCCATCCGGCATCAAGCGCCAGGGCGATTTCCTCGGGCGAGAAATCCCCCTCAGGTCCGATCAGTATGGCTGTCTCTACGCCCGGCCGGTAGGCCTGCGACAGCAGGCGCCGCGGGGCGTCTTTCTCGCAGTGGGCTATGAAACGCTGCGGCACCCCGGCTGTCTGGTCGATGAACCTGCGGAACGGGGTCATCGGCTCAATTGCCGGCACTGTGGCCTTGAGGCTCTGTTTCATGGCCGATACGGCGATTTTGTCGAGACGTTCTGTCTTTAGTTCCTTGCGTTCCGACCACCGGCACAACACCGGCACGAGGCGGTCGAACCCGATTTCGGTAAGTTTTTCGGTGAGCCATTCCATGCGGTCGAGGTGCTTTGTGGGCGCTACCGCTATGGTTATGGGCGCGGGCCAGAATACAGGTATCTCCTCAGTTGAGATTATCTCTACCGTGGTATGTTTCTGGTGTGCGCCGGTGATGCGGCAGGCGTAGCGGTGCCCCTTGCCGTCGGTGACGGTTATCTCGTCACCCTCGGCATGGCGCAGAACCTTCACGCAATGTTGCGACTCCCCCTCGGGGAGAATCGGAGTGGCTGCTATGTCGGGCGCATAAAACTGTATCATATTCTGTCGGTGGTTACGAAACCGTCGGCGCCCGACTGGGTGTCTTCGGCTTCTTTGATGGCGGTGTTGGCGGGACGGTCGTTCCTGTCCTTGAAGATTATCCAGAAGAGGATGCCCACCACAAGGGCGTAGGCGGCGAAAATGAACCACGACTCACGCCATCCGGCAATCTGCTCAATCGCTACCTGCGATTTCTGCGCGAGGTCGGCATCGGTCGGCATAGCGGGCACGAGTCTGTTCACCACGCATGTGCCGGCGATCCAGGTGCCGAGCGAGGCACCGATGCCGTTGGTCATGATCATGAAAAGACCCTGGGCCGATGAGCGCATAGACGGGTCGGTCTCCTTGTCGACGAACAGGCCGCCCGAGACGTTGAAGAAATCGAACGCCACGCCGTAGACGATGCACGACAGTATCAGGAACAGCAGCCCCGAGCCGGTATCGCCCACGCCGAAGAATCCGAATCGGAACACCCAGGCGAACATGGCCATGAGCATCACGCCCTTTATTCCGAATTTCTTGAGGCAGAACGGAATCAGCAGTATGCAAAGGGCCTCGCTGGCCTGTGAGATTGCGGTGAGGGCGGTGGCGTTACGGGCACCCCAGGTGTCGGCAAATGCGGCCACGTCACGGAAGGTGGAGATGAACGTGGTGCCGTAAGAGTTTGTGATCTGCAACGACACACCCAACAGCATGCTGAAGATGAAGAATATGGCCATCTTTTTCTGCTTGAAGAGCTTGAAGGCGTTGAGACCGAGTGATTCATAGAGCGAGCCGCCACTGGCCGGATTGACCGGACATGCCGGCAGCGTGAGGGCGTAGGCCATGAGGATGAGCGAGATCACGCCCGAGGTGAAGAACTGCATGTAGGTGTTCTGGAACCCGGTGAAGTTCACGAACAGCTCGGCGCAGATGAAACCCACGGTGCCGAGAACGCGGATCGGGGGGAAATCTTTGATGGTATCGAGTCCGGCCTTTGTGAGGGCGTTGAAGGCCACTGAGTTGCTGAGACCGATGGTGGGCATGAAGAAAGCCACCGACAGCGTGTAGAACAGGAACAGGGTGGTGAAATCGACATTCTGCCCGGCTGTCATGCAGTGGTATCCGGCCAGTATCATGAACAGGCCGGCCAGCAGATGGCACAGGCTGAGCATCTTCTGGGCGGGCACCCAGCGGTCGGCGATGATGCCCACCAGGGCCGGCATGACCAGGGAAACGAGTCCCTGCACGGTATAGAACCAGAAAATCTCGGTCATCAGGCCGACACTCGACAGGTATATGCCCATCGAGACCAGATACGAGCCCCAGACGGCGAACTCAAGGAAATTCATCACCGCCAGGCGTCCTTTCAGGCTGTTTTTTGATAAGGTGGCACTCATGATTGAATGTTGAAAGTCTTTATGGTATTATGTCAGGTTTGTTATTTCCGGTTTTTCTTGCTGTTGATTATGGCCTGAACCTTGGCGGCCTCCTCATACTCCTCGTTTTCGATATGGCGGGCGAGCGTGCGCTCAAGCTCTTCGAGAGCCATGTTCTCGAGCCGGGGGCCCGGAGCGGCGACGTCGGTGTCGTCATCGGCGGGTAGGTCGTCGGTAAGCGCGTCGCCGCTCTCCTTCACCTCCATGATGAAACCTGTCTCGGCGAGAATGCGGCGTGTGGTGAAAATCGGCGAGCCGGTGCGCATGGCTATCGCTATGGCGTCTGATGTGCGCGCGTCGAGAACAACTTCCTGGCCGGCAGGGTCGACGAACGTCAGCTCTGACGAGAATATGCCATCCTCAAATTTGTGGATAAACACCTCTTTGAGCACTATGCCGAATGCCTGCGACATGGCGGCGAAAAGGTCGTGGGTCATCGGCCTGGGGGGCACCACACCCTCCATCTTGATGGCTATCGACTGTGCCTCGGCGGCGCCTACCACCACGGGTATGCGGTAGGGGCCGTCGGTCTGCGCCAGAATCAGGGCATAGGCGCCCGACTGTATCTGGCTGTATGATATACCGAGCACGCGCAGGCGCACCCGGCGGTTGTCGCTGTATAAGTTGTCGCTGTTGTTTTCCATTGTGAAATCTTCTTTATAATTAACGTGGCAACCGGTCAATTATTTCACAACTGGAGGGGAGGCTGTTCGATGGGACGCCCGGTGATTATGCCCGAGCCGTAGCAGAGTTTCGAGTCGGGCGAATAGATTACGGCGAACTGCCCCGGAGCTATGCCCTGTATCGGGTCATCTGACTCTATCACATATTCGCCGGGGGCCAGACGTGTGAGCCGCGCGCCGGTGAACACCGGGGTGTGGCGGTTCTTGAAGGTCACGGGAACCGAGGTGCAGCTGTCGCCCCAGGGGTCGCCCGAGATGAACTGTGTCTCGGCCAGGTGCAGTATGCGGCCATACTGCTTGTCGGTGTCGTAGCCGCGCGATACGTATATGGCGTTGTCGTGGATGTTCTTGCGCACCACATACCAGGGACCACCGCTGAGACCCAGACCTTTGCGCTGGCCTATGGTGTGGAACCAGTAGCCCCGGTGCTCGCCGATCTTGCGGCCGGTCTCTATCTCGATAATCGGGCCGGGGCGCTCGCCCAGATGACGGCGGATGAAGTCGTTGTAGTTTATCTTGCCCAGGAAACAGATTCCCTGGCTGTCTTTCCGGTAGGCGTTTGGCATGCGGGTCTCCACGGCAATCTCGCGTACGCGGCTCTTGGGCAGCTCGCCCAGGGGGAAGATGAGGTGGCTGAGCTGGTCATAGCTTATGCGGGCCAGGAAGTCGGTCTGGTCCTTTACGGGGTCGACCGCCGTGGCCAGATATACCTTTCCGTCGATGGTGCGCGTCGAGGCGTAATGCCCTGTCGCTGTCATGTCGAACTCGTGCCCCCAGCGCTGTTCGAAATATCCGAACTTGATCATCTTGTTGCACATGATGTCGGGGTTGGGGGTGAGGCCGGCACGCACGGTCGTGAGGGCATACTCCATGACGTTGTCCCAGTATTCCTGATGCAGTGACACCACATCGAGCGGCAGATTGTAACGGCGCGCGATGAGCCGGCACATCTCGATGTCCTCCTCGGCCGAGCAGTCGCCCTCGTCGGTGTCGAGCCCGATGCGTATGTAGAACAGATGCAGGTCATGCCCCTGCTCCACGAGTCTGTGGGCGGCCACAGCGCTGTCGACGCCGCCCGATATGAGCATTGCTATCTTCATTGCGCCGACTTTTTGAATTTCTCGGCCACGATGTAGAACGCGTTCAGCAGCCGGTCGATGTCGAAACTCTTCGACAGTATCTGATGCTTGCCGTTGAGATAATATATCGTCGGGGTCTGGCGCATGTCGTACAGCTCGTCGATGTCGGGGCAGGCGCCCACAATCCACTTGTCGCTGTAATCTTTTGCCTGCTCCACCCATTCGGGATTTGAGAGGCCCGGGTAGATGCTGATGACCTTCATGTGGCCGTTGTCTATAAGCCAGTCGAGGCTGATGTCGGCCTGCAGACGTATGCGCGCCAGGTTACATTCATCACACGTGGGGTCGTTGACGAACAGCAGTATGTAGGGGCCTTCGGCGATTTCCGAAAGGCACCCGGTCTGCCCGTCGGGGGTGGCATACGTGAAGTCGGGGGCAGTCATGCCTACCTGCGAGCCGCCGAGCGAACGGGCCTGATAGTCGAAACGGGCGCGTTCGGCTTTGGAAATCTTTTTATTAGCGGCCGCCGCACGGGCGAACGGCAGGTAGCAGTCGTCGCAACGTATCTGGGCGGTGTCGGCGTAGAACGCCCCCTCGGCCATCTCGGCCAGCGCCAGCAGGTTCTTCGGATTCTTCGAGACCTGCTTTATGAGACGGTCGATAGACTCGCGAGTATTCTCGGCTGTGGCGAAAGGCATGATTGCGGCATAGTCGTTGAATGCCGCCTGCATCTTCGATTTCGACGAGAATGCGGTCTTGAAGTCGCAGAAATCCCAGAAATGTTCCATCAGGAAGTTGGAGCGCTCGGTAATGCCCTGCATGCTTTCGGGCACGATGGGGTAGGGGAAATATGTGTGACGTCCGTCGGCCGACTGTGCCCTGGCTGCGCCGGTGATGGCGAGCGCACAGGCAAGCGTGGCGATTATTCTGGCGGTTATTCTCATCTTAAGGATGTGGATGTATATCGTTGTCGGTATATTCTTATTTGTGCAAAATTAGCAATAATCCGCGATAAACGTGTTAACTTTGCCATGAATTTAGACTATAAGGTTATGGCCACGTGTCTGCAGATCGAGAATCTTACCAAGAGTTACGGCGACAGGATGCTGTTCGCCGACGTCACGTTCGGAGTCGACGAAGGTGACAAAATCGGTATCATCGCCAAGAACGGTACCGGCAAGACCACCATGCTGCGCTGTATAGCCGGACTGGAGGGCGCCGACAGCGGAACCGTCACGCCGCGGTCGGGCCTGCGCGTGGGGATGCTCGAACAGGTACCGCGTTTCGAGCCGGGCGTCAGTGTCAGTGATGCCCTCAGCCCTGCCCCGGGCGACCCGGAGGGTACCGCCGACCGTGCTGTAAGACTGGCCACGCAGATGGGGGTGACGGATATGGACGAACAGGTCGACAACCTTTCAGGCGGCCAGAAAAAGCGTCTTGCCCTGGCTCGCCTGATGGCAGCCGAGCCTGACGTGCTGTTGCTCGACGAGCCCACCAACCACCTCGACATCGCGCTGATTGAATGGCTTGAAGGGAATCTGCGCCGCTCGCGCATGACATTGCTCATGGTGACGCATGACCGCTATTTCCTTGACCGCGTGTGCAACCGCATTATAGAGATTGACCGCGAGCAGATATATTCCTATCCGGGCAACTATGACAATTACCTGCGCCGGCGCGCCGAACGCATAAACGCCATGAGCCAGGAACTGGCCAAGGTGAAGAACACCCTGCGCCGCGAGCAGGAATGGATGAACCGCCAGCCGCAGGCCCGCGCGGGTAAGGCACAGTACCGCATCGACGCTTTCCATGACCTGAAACGGCGCTCGCAGGTAAATCTCGACGAAAAGCAGGTGGCGCTGAATGTGAAGTCTACATATATAGGCTCGAAGATTTTCGAGGCACACCACATAAGTAAATCGTTCGGCGACAAGAAGATTGTCAACGATTTCAACTATGTTTTCGCGCGTTATGAGAAGGTGGGCATAGTCGGCCCCAACGGTGTTGGCAAATCCACCTTCATAAAGATGCTGCAGGGGCTTGTCGAGGCCGATTCGGGCCGGTGGGAAATCGGAGAAACCGTGAAATTCGGCTACTATTGCCAGGAGGGGATAGCGCTTGACCCCGGCAAGAAGGTAATCGATGCCGTCACCGACCTGGCCGAGGATATCGTGGTGAACGATGGCGTGCATTTCTCGCCGATGCAGTTCCTTCAGCATTTCCTGTTCACCCCGAAAGACCAGCAGAAGTACATAGCGAAACTCAGCGGCGGCGAGCTTGCGCGCCTGCATCTGGCCACGGTGCTGATGCGTTCGCCCAATTTCCTGATACTCGATGAACCTACCAACGACCTCGACATCGTTACGCTAGGCATCCTTGAGGATTACCTGCAGAAGTTCACCGGATGTCTGATTGTGATTTCGCACGACAGGTTCTTCCTCGACTCGATTGTAGACCATCTGTTTGTCTTCGAGGGTGACGGCGAGATACGTGACTTCCCCGGCAATTATAGTGAATATCGTGCCTGGGCCGACGAGCGCAAAAAAGCCGCGCAGTCTGAGACTGCGGCCGCGCAGGTGCCGGCGGAAAACAAGGGGAATCGCCCCGAACGTCAGCGCCGCGAGAAACTCACGTTCAAGGAGCGCCGCGAATTCGAGACACTGGAAACCGAACTTGAGGAGCTTAATGCCGAGAAATCGGCTCTCGAGGCTGAATTTGCATCGGGCGAGGTGACAGGCGACATCGCGGCGAAGTCGGCACGCTTTTCAGAACTGGCCGACATAATCGACGAAAAAGAGATGCGCTGGCTCGAACTGTCGGAGAAAGCCTGATCAGTCGCGCCACACGGTGGCGCCGAGGGCTTTTATCCCCGGGTCGGCGAGCGTGGCCGCGGTGGGGTTTACAAGCACCGGCGTGTGCGCGGCCATGAGGAGGGGGAGATCGTCGGGGTGGTCACTGAGGGCCACGTCAATGCCTGCAATACCCGTAACAGCCTGTACACGACGCAGTTTTTCGGCGCCGCGCGTTTCGGTATAATCCTTGAAACGGCGCGACACTGGGCGCTCTGTGGCTATGACGTAGAGGCAGTCGAGCCGCCGTGCAAGCGGCATCACATATTCGGCGGAAGCCGCCGTGGCGAGTACCCACGGCTTTCCGGTCACATACCCCATGACACGCGGGTTCAGATACTGCATTATCTCGTCGGCGAGGGCGTCATAGTCTTCCGGCGTGAGCGTGCTGTCGGCTATTTTCATCAGTTCCCATTTCAGTCGCCGGTGGCTGACCATATTGAACCTCCGTGCCGCCCCCCAGAATCCATATCGCGCCAGGTCGGCGATACGGCGCCGTTTAAGTATGCGCCGACGCAGGAAACCGGCGAAAATCCTGAATGTGTTGCGGGTTACTAGAGTCCCGTCGAGGTCGACGGCAATCATCTGTTCTTGTAGTCTTTTGACCAGGGGAATCTCACAAGTGTGCCGTTGTTGTAGGTATAATAGTCGGCCATGACAAGCGGCGAGTCTGTGGTGACTGTTATGGCCATGACCTTGACGCGTGCTTTGGGATTGGCACGTAGCACCGCGTCTATCACACCGCGGGCTGTGGTGCCGCTGTCGACGGCATCATCAATCAGCAATACCTCAGGCACGCCGTCGCGCAGGCGGTCGGCAATTTCTGTCTCCAGGTCGAGGTGCGGCACGCGGGGCTCGCGTAGGTGTTGCTTCATTTTCAGCAATGTGGCCTCGGTACGGCGCATGCTGTTCAGAATCCACAGCGGCACGTGCGGGAGCATCCTCACCAGTGCTCCCTTCTTGTATTTTGTCGAGGGGCGGTGCAGGTCTACCTCGCCGAAAAACTCAACCAATTCGGCCGGATATGATTTCAGGAAAGAGCGGGCCACGAAACTGCCCCCTTTTTTCACGGCAAGTATCACCCTGAACGGGGCGGGATGGTCATTGACTATCTGCTTGGCCAGAACGCCGGTCTGCCAGTCGAGGCCGGGTATGTTTAGGGTGACTATGTTCATTTGTAATGTCGTGCTAATAATTTGATAAATCGCGTGCCAAACAGCGATGCCGCGGCTCCGAGGCGGTTCTTGACCCGTACGCCCGGGGCAAAGAGTTCGGCGATGCGTTCCTGCCTGATTACGGCCAGGCACCGCGATTCCCTGGCGGCGTCGACACAGTCGTTGGCGTACATCATCACAAGCATGTTGTAGTGTGCGCTGAAACGGCGGTCGCGTGCGGCACGTTCAAGGTCGGTGCCCCGGTAATGCGCGAGAATCTCGTCGGTCACATCGAGCACGTCAAAGCGTCCCGGGCTTATCGTGTTTATGAAACTCTGGGGATTCCGGCGGTAAAAATACAGCTTTTCCGGCAGATATGCAATTCTTGAGGCTCTTTCAAAAAGCCGGTAGAAGATATCGAGATCCTCATACCATCTCCCCTCGCGGTATCGCGGCCCGTCGGGGAAGAATATGTCACGCCGGTATAGAGAGCCCCAGGCGGCATTTAGCCTGATTGACTGGTGGAGGCCGATTTTTATGGCATTGCGCGGCGCGATGATTTGCGGAAGAGCAGGCATCGGTACGGGTGGTTTTGTCTCGGAATACTCGAAACCGCCCACCACAATGTCGGCGCCGGTGTCGCGGGCTGTCTCCAGATACCGGCGCAGGGCGTTGGGTTGCAGGGCGTCGTCAGCGTCGAGGCATGTGATCCATTCGCCGCGGGCATGTGCCAGTCCATGGTTGCGGGCCGACGACAGGCCGCCGTTGGGTTTGTCGAGCAGTATAAAACGGCTGTCGTCACCGACACGCAGACGGCAGATGCCGGCCGAGTCGTCGGTCGAGCCGTCGTTTACCAGCAATGCCTCGAAGTTGCCGTATTCCTGGTCTTTCAGTGAGTCGAGCATGTCGGCAAGCCACGGTGCCGCATTGTATATGGGCACTATGACCGAAACCAGTGGATTTGTTTTCGCAGGCATTACAGATGTCGGTATTTTACATATATAACGTCACCCGCGTTAAAATAGTATAAGTAGCGGGATGATGTAAAACAGACAGTGCCGTGTCAGAGATTGACACAGCGCTGTCCGTCATTATATTATCTTATTAAGAGGGGCGGGTTCAGTCGATGGCCACGACTTTGGCGGTCGAGCCCTGGCGGCGGATGTAGATGCCGGCGGCGGGTTCGCTGACACGTATGCCCTGCAGGTTGTAGTATTCAACCGGAGCGTCGGCATCGGCGTCGGCGTCGGTGAACACATTGTCGATGGCGGCCAGGTCACCGGCCTTAACCATGCAGGCGTTCTCGACGATGCCGGTCTTTCTGTTGAGCAGGTAGACGATGGCATTCAGGTTGATCCAGTGCTCGATTTTGCTGTCGGCGGTGAACTTGAGCTCATAGGTGTACTCGTATTCCTGCCCGGCAACCACTGATTCGGGGATGGTGCCCAGCAGGCCGCGTGCGCTGTTGATCTGGCGGGCCACGTCGTTGTAGATGGTCTCTACCTTGGCGGGTTTGTCGCCCCAGCCGGGAAGGCTTGTGCCGGGGTAGTTGCTGTTCTGCTCGTAGGGGCCGACATTGTCTTCGGTAACGGCGAATGCCAGGATATAGTCTTCCGACGCCTTGTCGTTGTCATACGAGAATGCAGACTTGGTGTTGAAGATCACGCCGTTCTTCTTTTCGTTGAACATGGCGGTGGCGGTGACTGTGGCCGGTGCCGGATATGTCTTGAACAGCTCGATGTCATTCACGCAGTCGTCGGTAGGATAGATGTAAGCCATTGTCGAGCGGTTCAGCACTGCCGAGGGGAATCCGCTGGAGTAGGCCTGTGTGACCGGGAAGTACGAATCCACGGCCATGGGATCCTGGTAATGGACTGCCACCGGAATCACGCTGCCGTCGGTGTATTTCTCACGCAGGGCCTCCATGGTCACGATACCCTGGGGGCAGAAGCCGCACCAGGTACCGGTGAACTCCTCGATCACTACATTGCGCTGGTAGCCCTTGCCTGTAGGCAGTACCTGGATTGCACCGGCGATGGTCTTGTTCTCGTCTTTGTTGGGGTTTCCGTTCACTTTGGTGATGGTTACGGTAACAGGCACCCTCTGGACATCAGGGGTAGAGCAGGTGAGGTCTGAGAGTGTTGCTACGGCTGATTTGCTGTAGCTGAGCGGCTGGTCAAGATCCAGGTGTACTGTTTCGGCAGGGGCTGTGCCGACTGTCACCTCACAGTCGATGCTGTTGATGTCGTTGGCCGCGTTGTTGGTAAAGAGGAAATAGAAGTCAAACGGGTCGTTCTCATACACCGAAGGCTGCACGTCATATTCATCCAGTGAGACCTTATCGGTGGGGAGGTTGTCGCCGCTTATCACCGTGCCCAGGCATAAGAAACCGAGCCGATCGGCAAAGTTGTTGAACGACCAGCTTGGATTAGGTACATCATCGGTGGCAACCGGTCGGAAACCAATCCAGCCACCTGTCGCGTCATTGCCGTGATCTCTGCCGTCAATGATGACAGTGGCGTCCTGGGGAGATGAGAGATAATAATAAAAGCCGATATAAAGCGGTTTGTTTGCCACTATCTCGTATGGGGTGTCGAACTGGAACGACACGAGCGTGCCCCCCGCCTCGGGCAGATCGACCGTCTGGGTATAGAAAGGCTCGAAGTTCTGCAGGTCGTATGCAAGGAACATCGTCGCTTTCTTGATGGTATTGACACTTGAAGTCTCTGTCGAGGCATTCATGTTGATACCGGTATAGAAGAACATTCCAGTGAGCTTGTTTCCGGCGAATTCGTTCGTGAGTGTTCGAGTGAACTGGAACGCCTGAGCCATCTGCATACCTGTCTCCTGATCCTGGAATGCTATCGCCTGGTAAGGGTCATAGGCGGGGGAGTAGGTCATCGACATAGTCTGGCCGGCGGCGCGTTTTGCCATCGGGACTTTGGTATCGGCCGGTGTGAAGGGCACCGCGGTGCCGAAAGATGCACCCGGAGATGTGGTCAGCATCCGGGGGGCTTTCTGCAGTGCCGACGATGCGCCGAGAGCGACTATGCAGGCCAGCAGGGTGAGTAATATTTTTTTCATATCTGGTTGTATGGGTGGAGATGTTATTATTTTATGATAATCTTGCCGGTGTTGGCGCCGAGGGTGTAGATGTAGATGCCCGGGGCGAGGGCCGATGTGCTGACAGTGCCGTTGCCCTCGCAGAGAACAGAGAGAACGCGTGTGCCGGCGACTGAATAGAGGTCAAGCGTCGTGGCGTCTGCTACGGACCAGGCGATGCCGCCGGTTACGGGCTGTACTGATTCGGCAACTCCTCCGATTGTCTCGAGTGCCGAGGCTCCGGGGCCCATCACAAGGGTGAACTCGACGGGGTCGCCTCCGTCGTCGGTGGCGGTGAATCGGGTGATTACGTCAGGTACCTCGTCACCCTCGTATTCTGTTTCCATGAACTCGAAATCGAGGCTCAGTGGCTGCCCCTGGCGCAGGGTAAGATCCTCTTTTGTTACGGATTCACCCTTGGAACAATTGCTACCGCAGCACATCTGGATGCTCTGGCCCGAGGTGCAGGTAGCTGTCACGGTGACTGTGTTGGTGAAGAAGTCGCTGACGATACTCAGGTCGGGTTTCATCATGATGTCCCACACACCGCGCTCGAACTCCTCGGCGGAGTATTCGGTGAATTTTACGGTCGAGCCGGGAATGATTTCCTGGTCGCCGAGCATGAATTTCAGGTTCACGGCCTGGGCGCCCAGTGTCATGGCGGCGCAGGCCATCAAGAGGTAAAGTTTC
The DNA here is from genome assembly GCA_900555165.1 of uncultured Porphyromonadaceae bacterium. Taxonomy (GTDB): domain Bacteria; phylum Bacteroidota; class Bacteroidia; order Bacteroidales; family Muribaculaceae; genus UBA7173. The sequence continues at coordinate 14,415 of USKE01000016.1, forward strand.
TTCATGTTCTATCTGATTTGTTGTTGTAAGTTCAATTAGAATCTTGTTGCGGGAACCGGGCCGATGATTATTCGGCGGTGGCCGGGGTCACATGCACGCGGGTGGGCTGGGCCACGCCGCC
>USKE01000017.1 GCA_900555165.1 uncultured Porphyromonadaceae bacterium
TGAGGTCGTACATAGCCCTGGCCATCGCTGGGGCGGCCATATTAACGACAACCGCGGCCGACACCGACTACCGGAAACTCGCCGCCGACGTCAACCTCATCGTGGCCAACGACCTGGGACGCAACGGCGCCCACCTGCAACGCCCGATAGCCGCGCTGATGGGAACAGTGGCCGACCAGACCGGCCCCGAGGCGGTGCTCGCTTTGGGCGACACCCACCACTACCTGGGGGTGCAGAGCGTGGCCGACCCGCTCTGGATGACCAATTACGAGCTGATATACGACCATCCCGAACTGCAGGTGGAGTGGTGCCCCGTGCTGGGGAACCATGAATACCGGGGCGACACCGATGCCGTCACAGGCTATTCCGACATCAGCAGGCGATGGTCCATGCCGGCACGGTATTACAGCCGGATATTCCACAACGACGGCACGCGCGTAAAAGTGGTGTTCATCGACACGGCACCGCTTATCGACAAATACCGCGCCGACAGCGCCGGGTATCCCGATGCCGGGCGCCAGGACATGGAGGCACAGCTCGCCTGGCTTGACCGCGAGCTTGCCGACCGCGAGGGTGCCGAATGGCTTGTCGTGGCCGGCCATCATCCGGTTTTTGCCGATACTGACAAATCGCGTGGCGAACGCGCCGACATGCAGGCGCGGGTGGCACCCCTGCTGCGCCGCCACAAGGTAGACATGTATATCTGCGGCCACATCCACAATTTCCAGCACATACGCGAGGACGCCTCTGACATCGACTATGTCGTGAACAGTTCGGGCTCGCTGTCGCGCCGCAATGTGGCTCCCGTGCAGGGGATTGGCCCCACGGGGGGCGAACCTCTGAAATCGACCGAACGCACCGTTTTCTGCAACGGCGACGAGGGATTCTCACTTCTGGCAGCCGGCCACGACACGCTCCGCCTCCATCTGATTGACCATACCGGAAAAGTGATACACACCGTGACACGCCATAAGAAGTCGCGCTAACCGCCGCCGCATATCATGCCCGTGCCCACACAATTCCTATAGTCCATTTGGTCCTGTTCCACAAACTCAATAGAGTGTGTCTGCGTCAAAATACACACATAAGCCGTTTTAACGCATTATTGTCATCATTCCATTGTAGGGTCGCTACATGTAGCGACCGCTTACCAATTGGATTTCAGCTACTTGCTGATTCTGCTCGGTGGCCGTCGCTACATGTAGCGACCCAATGCTATTAACTTAAGGCGCGGTGGCGTCCGAAGGACGCCGATTACTTCGTAACCGTGTACGACGTAGCCCGGTTATGAAGAAATCAGCGTCTTTCAGACGCCCACATCTGTTAAGTTAATAGCATTGTGTAGCGACCCTACAATGAATGCGGCGGATTATGATACACCCTCTTGCTGTATACCTGTCATGGCTACAGGCCTTTCATCATACGTCATCTAAGCATCTTTGAAATAATTACGAAGAATTTTATAATGGCCGATGCATAAATTTGCATATTTTAAATAAAATGTATATTTTTGCAAAAATTTCAATTTATCTATCAATCAATAGGTATAGCATCCGCGCGTGGCGCATAGATTGCCTTGAAAAAATACGAGTGCCATACCTGTCAAAACAATTTCTGCATGAAGTCAACCTCTACACTGCTGCTTTCGCTTGCAATGGCGGCCCAGCTACATGGTGCCGAACCGTTCACGCTAAGCTTTGACTTTGATGCCGCATCAGATTTCGCCACAGGGTGGAATTATGAGGATGCCGGCATGATTCACGAAACAGCCGACTATTTCGGGGCGCCCGATGCCACCGGCACAAACATGGTGCTCGGCAAAGCGAGCGCAAACATGTCGGAGGTCATCTACACCCCGATGATGAACCTCGCCGCAGGCGAACCCTGCACAATCGACTTCGACTACTGGGCTCCCGGCGGCTCCGCAGCCATAGTATACCATGTCGGCCTTGACATCACGGCCGGCACCGCACAGGAGGCATCCGCACAGACCATCGCCACAGGCACGGTACCCACAGGGGCGGCTTATTCCGACTGGACACACTTCTCGTTCACACCCGAAAACGCAGGCCAATACTGTTTCGCGCTCAAGACCCGAAACTACTACAACATGACCTCGAACTGCGGTTCATTCTGCATCGACAATGTCGTGATTTCAGGCTCTGCCGGCGAAGGCGGCGGTGATGAAGGCGGCGGCGACCAAGGGGGAGGTGATGAAGGTGGTGACGACACCCCCTCTACCGGCAAGGAAGCCTTTGAACTCGAATTCAACTTCGACAACAATGCCGATTACGCCGACGGCACCATCATCGCCCCGGGATGGGGTTTCGAAGGTGGCGTACTGCAGCGCGCCAAGGCCTCTGATTTCGGCGTGACCTCGCACAGCGGCGACTATGTGCTGGGAAAAGCCACCGCCACTTTCCGCGAGATGCTGTTCACCCCGATGATGGAACTGGTGGCCGGTCAGCCCTGCACCATCGAATTCCATTACCTCGCCCCCGGTGGCACCCCTCCCATGGTGCGTAATATAGGCCTGCACATCAAGGCCGGCTCGGCACAGACATCCGAGGCGCAGACAATCGAGGTAGGCACTGTCGCCAACCAGGAATACAGCAGCTGGACACGCCAGGAATTCACATTCACCCCGACAGTGACGGGCGAATACTGTTTCTCGATCGCCACATTCAACCCCAGTTTCTCATCGATGTGCGGCGGCGCATATATCGACGATGTCATCATCTCGGGTTACAAGCCCGCCGAGACGCCCGAAAACCCGGGGCTGACTGTCGATGATCTGGTGCCCGATGAGGAGCACCTGACCGAATGCCAGGAACTCCCATACATCGAAAACTTCTCGGACGAAAGCCACTACGACGGCGTATCATATCTCCCTGTGGGCTGGTATGCGACAGGCTCGGTGGTATGGGTCACCGCCAACATGAACGCGCTGCCTGCTGCCGACGGCAAATACTACATGATTGCCGACCACAGCGAATACGAGCGCGACGAAAACGCCTACACTCCTTTCTTCAATCTGGAGGCCGACAAGACCTACACCATCAGTTTCAAGACCTTCATCCAGGGCAATGACTACAACGAAGACGAGATCCTGACCGTGCCGACACTCAGCATTACCGCCGGCACCGAACAGGACGCCGATTTCCACGCCACACTGCTCAAGCTCAACGAGCGTACGGCAGACTGGATCATGCAGACCGTCACATTCACCCCCAGAGTCGCCGGACCCTACTGCTTTGCCTTCATGCTCAGCGGCCCCGCCAATTCGGGTATCGTGGCAGTAGACCAGCTCACAATCACTGCCGAGGGGCTGGTGCCCCGCACCGAACCGGCCTTCTCCCTGATCGGCGTATATGATCTCATGGATTCACAGCTTGTTACTGACGCCGCCACGCCGGTGCAGTTCGTGAACCGCTCACGCTATGCCGACAGCTATGTATGGCATGCCGAAGGCGCCGTTCCCGAAACATCAACCGACGAGAATCCCTGTTTCACATTCCCCGCAAGCGGCGAATACAACGTGACCCTCGATGCCACCAATGCCAAAGGCACCCGCTCGACCTCGCACAGCTACAACGTAAAACTGCTTGAGGAGAACACCGGCTACGCATTCCACAACCTCAGGGAGGGAGACGACATGATTCTCGACCGCGGCGCCGTGCCGGCATTCAGCACCGCTGCCGACGACTATGTGACCGGTTTCAACCACTACTACCGCACCATCGCACAGCGTTTCGAGCTGCCGAAAGACATCGAGGTTGCCATCAACCAGCTCAGCTGTTTCGTCAGCGACCGACGCTACGCCGCCATCGTCGAGCAGGAGTTCAACAGCCAGAACACCACGCCGTTCAGCATCGTAATCTACGGGTCGAAAGAAGACGGCTCGATAGACCCTGACAATGAACTGGGACGTCACACAACCACCATTGGCGAGGCTCTGGGTTCGTCAGGCCTGGGCAGCATCGGCGCCGACGGGCGGACTATCGACTTCACCGCCCCGGTAAAAGCCAAAGGCACCATCTATGTGGCATTCGAATACTCTGCCGAACTGCTTACCGACCCCCTCGACGCTAACCTGGGCCGCAGCTACATCAGCACCACCGCAATCCGCCACGGCCATGGCGTCACCACCCTGTACGCATTGCCCTACAATGTGCCCGAAGAGTCAGAGGCTACGGTGGGCGAATGGTGCACTGTCGACAAACTCGACAGCAAGATGACCGGTATCGGCGCCGCCTGGTATCTGTGGGCCACCACCGGCCAGTCAGCCATAGCGCTCACACCTGACGGCGAGACCGCGTTCTGCGTCACCTGCACCGGAAACGACATCATCGTCAGCGGCACAAAAGCCGGTTCTACGGTATGTATCTCTGACATCCAGGGACGTCTGCTCGTTTCGGCCAAGGCCACCGAAGGCTCAGCCTGCGGACTCTTCGCCGCTACAAACGGCGCCGAAATCATAAATCTCGGAGTGATTAACGCCAATGTGTCGGGCGTGAACCATGTGGGCATACTCGTGGGCAAGGCCGTGAACACAAGAATCGAGCGCTGTTTCGCCACAGGCGAGGTGGCCGGAAGGTCGATATGTGTGGGTGGACTTGTGGGCGAGAATATCGCCTCCACCATCACCGACTGCTATGCGGGCGTGAAGGTGGACAATGCCGACGACTATGCCACCGGAGGCATCGTGGGCAAAAACTCGGGCAACGTGCGCAACGTGTATGCCACCGGCGAAATCCACGGCAAGGATTATGTGGGAGGTATCGTGGGCGCCAATTATGGGACCATACGTAATTCAGTAGCCATCAACGGCAGGGTAAGCGGAATGCATGACTATACGGCACGCTTCGGCGGCAACAACAACACCCGCAATCAATCTTACAACAATCATAGCTGGGACAAAATCGCCACAGGCGAATCCCTTCACGGAGATCATGCCTCACAGCATTCCGCCTTATATTTTGCAGACTTCACATCGTTCAGCTCCATCACCAACTGGGACTTCGACAACGTGTGGGAATGGATTACGGAGGGCAAGAAATGCTACCCGGCTCTGCGCGGCCTTGGCAATCAGGAATACATTCTTCCCTCGTCGCTGCATGACATCGTAACCGGGGTTGAGGATCTGGCCGATGACGGCGATTTCCGCATCAATGTCGGCCCGAATCCATTCGTGGAGTACGTAGGCGTGGTTTCGTCGGCGCCCCTCCGCAGCGTATCGCTCTACTCGCTCGGAGGCGCGCTGATACTGACGGCCGACTGCAACGGCGGCTGCGAGGCCACAGTATCGGCCGGCGCCCTCAGTGCCGGCATATACCTGCTTAACGTGGTCACCGCCGATGGTCGCAGCTATTCGTTCAAAGTCAACAAGAAGTAATAACCGGATTTCTACAAGTAAGACAACAATGACACATATTTGTAAACTTCGCACTCTGTGGGCTGCAATGGTACTTCTCGCAGCGTCCGGAGTCAAGGGCATGGCCGCGACCGATGCCACCCTCAATCGCCTTGAGGTTAAAGTGGGAGGAGTCAACGTGATTCCCGACTTCAATCCGGCCACAAGAAACTATGAAATCGAACTCGGCGAGGATGCCGCTTCCATAGCCACTTTCTCGGCGGCCCCGGCATCCAAGGATGCCACGGTGGATATCTCCATCAACGGCACGACATATTCCAACCATACGCTCGGATCGTTGCAGGGCGGGGAGAATGTGATTACCTATACCGTAAGGAACGGCGGTGAGACCGCGGTCTACACAATCTCGCTGAAGACTCCTCAGGTGGTGCGTCAGGACTATTTCACCTGGAAGAACGCCAACATTTATTTCGTGCTGACCGACCGTTTCCACAACGGCGACACCTCCAACGACGAGAGCTACCACCGCCATAAGACGGCAGGGGGCTCAGATGTGGCGACATTCCACGGCGGCGACATCAAGGGCCTCACCGAAAAGCTCGATTATCTCGACGATCTTGGTGTGAACGCAATCTGGATCACCGCTCCTTACGAGCAGATGCACGGTTGGACCGGGGGCAAGAACGATGCCTTCGCCCACTACGCATTCCACGGCTATTACACGCTCGACTGGACCTACATGGACCGCAATATGGGCACAATCGAGGATATGCGCAATTTCGTGACCGAGGCGCACCGCCGCGGAATACGTGTGGTGATGGACATTGTGCTCAACCATACCGGATACTGCACACTCGACGACTGTCTCGACTATGGCTTCGGCAATATCAACGGCACGGTTTCGGCCGGCTGGCTCCCCTCGAGCGACAAATTCACGATGTGGGGTGACAACGACGTAAGCTTCAACGCCGACACACAAGGTAAATGGGGCGACTGGTGGGGCACGTGGGTAAGAGCCTTCGGTGACCGTCCGTGGGGCACATCGGCAGGCTATGTGGTGCCCGGAGGCGACGACAGGACCATGTCGCTGGCCGGACTGCCCGACGTAGTGACCGAGCGCACACAGTCTGTCGATATCCCCGCCTTCCTGCAGCGCAAGTGGGACAGAGAGAAGGGCGGCGACTACGACAACTACCGCCTGCCCAACATCGACGACTGGCGTATCAGCGGCAAGGGTGCTCCCGCCGACTACATCATCAATTGGCTCGCCGCATGGGTGGAATACTTCGGAATCGACGGATTCCGTTGCGACACCGCCAAGCACGTGGAGCTTTCTCGCTGGAATCAGCTCAAAAACACTTGTAAGAGCGCCCTTGAGGCATGGCGCCGCAGCGACCGCGCCGATGAATATGCCAAAAACTGGACCAATGATTTCTGGATGACCGGAGAATGTTTCGGATGGAGTCATGGCGATACGGGCTACTTCAATCAGGGCGGCTTCGACTCGATGATCAACTTTGCCTTCAATGGCACGGAGGGTGGTTCGGGCCGTACGCCGTCGGTAGACGATTGGGAATATTATTCCGGTTTCTGCAACGGCGTCAACGGTCATGAGGTTCTCAATTATGTTTCGAGTCACGACACCGGCCTGCATCGTCCCGGCGACCAGAAGAATGTGGCGACCATGCTGCTTCTCTGCCCCGGAGGCGCCCAGATATTTTACGGCGACGAGACGTCGCGCCCGACTGTCGACGGCAAGGGTGACGCAGGTATGGCCACCCGCGGCGACTTCAACTGGGATGCCGTAGGCAACGACGTGAATCTGCACTGGCAGAAGATCGGTCAGTTCCGCCGCCGCAATCCGGCCGTAGGAGCCGGTGTTCAGTCTAATCTCGGCAGCGATACTTACGGTCGTAAATTCTCGGAAAACGGATTCAGCAACTCCGTGATTATCCGTCTCAACACGCGGTCCGGCCAGACCTACACGATAAATACCGGTGATCTTTTTGCCGACGGCACGAAGGTGATGGACGGCTACAATATGAGCAATACGGCTGTGGTAAGCGGTGGCAGTGTCACGATAGCAGCATCGGGCCCGGTGCTCCTCATCGAGGAATACGGCACGTTCGGCGGACCGACACCTCCCGAGCCTCCGACACCTCCCGTGCCCTCAAAGCCCGTGGTTACAGCAAACCCGGCCGACGGCACCTCGTTTACCGACAATGTCACGGTGACACTCTCCGTGACTCCCGCCACCGATATCTACTATACCCTAGATGGCTCAACTCCTTCTGCGGCTTCAGCGCGCTACTGCTCGCCTTTGACTTTCAGCCAGACCACAACGCTGCGCACATATGCCGCAAATCAGAGTGGAACCGCACTGAAGAGCTTCACCTATACCAAAAAGCAGGGTGAGGAACCGGACGACAAGTGCTTTGTCTACTTCGTCAACGACAAAAACTGGAATGTGAAGGTATGGGCATGGAACAACACCGAGAACTGCTGTGCCAACGACACATGGCCCGGCGACGCGATGACCGAGAAGAACGGTGTGCTCTATTGGGAAGCTCCCAAGGGCAAGGTGCCCACCCAGATCATTTTCAGCAATAATGGAGGAGAGAAGGCCGGAGACAATCTTGAGTACGTCAACGGCCATACCTATAAATCCGACGGCAGCCACAGTCTGGTACCCTACGGTCCGCAGAAACCTGTGGTATCCGTTAGTCCTGACGGCGGCAAGGTCATGGGCTCCGGCATCATCACCGTGACCATAGGCAATGAAGCCACTTCGATTTCCGGTTCTTTCAACAATAAGAACGTTACGCTCGGCAATGGCACCACCACTCTTAAGGTGAGCGACTATCTCGCCGAAAACGAGAGCGGATCGTTTACCATCACCGCATCCAACAGCGTCGGCACGGCCAACTACAGCAGTACGTTCACCCGCGACGATTCACAGCCCGTCTATACCTTTACCGGCGACTGGCGCGAACTCTCCATCTATCAGATAATGGTGGGTTCTTTCCAGCATGGCGACGGTGGTGCGTCAGGATATGGCGACATGTGGGGCCCTGAAGGACACCGCAAGAACGGTAACCTCCGCGGCATCATCAACTCGCTCGACTATATAAAGGATCTCGGCATGAATGCCATCTGGATGACACCTATATTCGACTCCACCAACGGACAGGGTGGCGAGAAGCTTCAGGCCACCGGATATTTCTGCACCAATTATTTCAAGATAGACCCCAAATTCGGCACGGAAGATGAATTCGATGAACTCGTCAGGAAGGCCCATGAGAAGGGCATCTATGTGATTCTCGACGGCGTGTTCGGCCATCACGGCGGTGTGAACCAGGCTTCGCCCGGCGGCAATTGGATATCCACACAAAACAACACTCCCAACGTGCGCGGCTCTGAATCGGGCAATATACAGTTCCCCGGCTCGCTTGAATACTTCAAGGAAGTTGTTCGCTACTGGATGAACCGCGGCGTCGACGGCTGGCGTCTTGACCAGTGCTATCAGGTTTATCAGGGCGGACACAACTACTGGAATGATCTCCGCAAGGAGGTGGAGGCCGTGGCGCAGGAGCGCAGGAACCGCGGCGAACAGTGGGGCACACTCGGCTATATGGTAGGCGAGGACTGGACATCTGCAGGCAGAATCACAACCACTCAGCAGGATGGCCTCAAGAGTGTGATGGACTTCGACGGCAAGGACAATCTCGTTAATCTCGGCGATGGCGTAGGTTCAATAGGTTGGTTCCTCTCAAACGACGCCGCCGCACGCGGCTATAAAGATTCCGGCGTGAATCCCACAATCTTCCTCAGCAACCATGACACCTCGCGTGTAGGCGACTTCGTCGACATCAACAGCCGGCCCCGCGAACTCATGACACGCCATGCCGCGGTGGCCGCATATTCGGGTCCGACATGCACATATTATGGTGACGAGATCGGCGACAAGAGCGGCAACGGTAACGCCGACAACAAGGCGCGCACGTCAGGACGCATCTCCGGCTTCAATCAGAACGAGCAGATGGTGCACGACTACGTGGCCAAGGTGTTCAAGGCCCGTGCCGAAAATCCGGCTCTGTGGCGCGGCACCGTGCAGCGACAGGAAGGCACCCAGTACGAGATTATCACCAAGACTGACAATCAGACCGGAAACAAAGTGGTGGTGATCTTCTCCGAAATTGACACCAACATATCGATTGGAGGAACGGGCGTAGACCTCATCAACGGCGGCAACGTCAGCGGCAGCGTCTACGTGAAGGCATGGGAACCCGCCTTCATCCGCATCAACTGATAATATTCGTCCCTTAGGTGTAAAGAAACGAGTTTCCAATCGCCAATCGCACCCCCATACACAAACGGGGCGGCTCTTTTCCAAGGGCCGCCCCGTTTTGCATTCAACGCCAGTTTCACTACTGTCCACATTAGTGTCCACTAAAAAATCATAAGAGTTCTTTGAAATAATTGAAATTCAATTATTGCTGTCCGATAAAACTCAATAATATCAAAAACGCATGGCTCGACCGCAGATTATCTGGTGGTCGAGTCTGTTTTTTCGCTTTCCAAGCCCCCTAAGTCAAAAAGTGATGTTTCTGGAGGAGCGCCTGAAGTCTCCGCAAGTATGATTTCCCAGTCTTTATCGGGATTGTTGAACAGACTGTAGAAGTCGACATAATACATGAGGTTTATTCTGACCATTGTTGCCAATCCCGAAAAGCTCCATTGGCGTTTAAGACCTTTCTGCATGACCATCAGCAACAGATTTGCTATCAGTGTCACCCATATCTGTATCTTGATAGCGTTTGCACTCTCCCCGTAGAAGTATTTCAGCGGGAAATTCTGCTTGATCTGCTTGAATAGCAGTTCAATTTCCCAGCGTTGACGGTAAATGGCGATGATTTCATCCGGATCCCAGTCCATATCGTTTGTCAGCAAGGATATGAATTTTCGTTTCTTTACATCGCAATAGGTGACTATGCGTGCTTTGTGCCGTATGATTTCACCTTTTTTTGATTACAAATTCTACGTTCTGTATTCTCACTTCCGTAAGGCCATCGGGAGTCTGATACATAGTGTCTGACAATATCGTGTATTTCAGCGATTTCTTCATTTTGGTGACATATATGACACCGCGCTCGGTAAGTTGTTGGAACTTCTCGTAGTCGATGTAGGCACGGTCCATTGCCATTATGTCGCCTTTATGAAGTGTCGCGGGGCGGAGCATGAAAGAATCGTTGGTGGCAGCCGAGGTAAACTTAATATCCGACGGCACGCCTTCATTGGCATGAATTACTGTGTGTACCTTGATTCCGCCTTTCTTTTTCCCTGTCTTAGGATGCCGTCCTACGCCCTTGAATAGCAGATTGGAGAACAATGTGATGGTGGTGGAATCAATGATGTGCAGACGTTTCATCCATTTTGGTGTCTTGCGGCTGCGGCTGTCCGAGGAAAGAACATGGCGGTAAGTGCCGTATAAATCACGGTATATGGCCTCAAATACGGCTTCCGGACGTCTCTTGTTGGCATCGGCCAGTGTGCTGCGCCATATTTTGAAACTGATGCCCAGAGGTGACAGCTTGCGGGTTTCAGCAAGCAGAGAGGCTATTATCTCGCGCAACGAATCGAAACGCATTATCACGGCATAGAGCATCACTGTCAGATGAACCCATACATTGAAACGCTTTATATAACGTTCTCCACCGTTTTCCTGGCTGAATTGTAGAATTTTTGACTTGTCAAGCAATTTTATCACCTGACCATAGAGCGGCTGTCCGCTAAAATGACTACTTTTACTCATCGGTTATGTTTGTTTTTTGGCGAAACCAAAATAACCGAAATGGGCTGACTCCTGCAAATGGAATCAGCCCTAATTTTGTCTTGCCTCAAAAGTTTTTATCGGACAGCAATAATTTTCAATACTTACGGTTTTTAATGCAATTTTTTTGTCAACCATTTATCAACCGAACTCAAAATTAGCCGTGTAAAGATACAAAGAATTATTGAAACGGCAATCGGTTGTGTTTTGCGACACAACCGATTGCCGTTGAGGGGCATCGAATGCCATAGACGGCCCGTAAGCATTGGTAGACCGGCAACCCTGGGGAAAAGGAATTTCAGGCAGAGAGTAGGAGGCAGAGAGGGGGCCCGGTTCCGACGGCCGTGTCCTCCGGGGGTGGGACTTACGGGCGTTCTTCGGGGAGGATGCGGAGGTGGCCGCCGGCGTCGACGCGGTAGCGGGCCGAGGTGCCGGTGGAGAGGTTGGTGACGCGCCAGACGTAGTCTTCGATGGGGTTGTGGGTGGCGCGGCTACTTTCGTAGGCACTCTCTACGGCCTCGGTGACGTTGTGGAATCCGGAGCGCATGATGGCGCCGACTTTGTACTGGCCTTCGTATATTTCTACGCGCACGTCGTCAATAGGGTTTATTCTGTTGGTTTCCATATTCGGCTGTTTTGATTTATTCCGGTTGTTTTGATATAACAATCGGAACAGCTCAAATGTCGGTGGGGGACGGCTGAATATCCGGTCACAGTATCATTGACATCGGCAGATACGGGCGCTCAGCGCAGGTGATATGGGGTCAGGCGATGGCCGTGGTCGCTGAGGATGGCGGCGTTCCCGGCGTGGCCGCGTTCGAGGGCCATGACCAGGACGCCGTCGAAATGGAACAGCTTGCCGGCGAGCTGACGGAAATTCCGCTCCACAAACGCTTTCACCCCCTCGGGCGCGTAATCCACCCGGTAAAAGCTGTAATAGCGTTCGAGCAGTCGCAGCAGGCCGTCGCGGAATGTCTTGCGCGCCAGGCGCCGGAACGCGCTCTGCTCGGCCACGTTGCCTTTGCCGTAGAGCGCTGTCAGATACAGGAAATTGATGTCGTAGTGCGAAAGTATCAGCGTGTCGCGGTCGAAAAGCCGGTTCTCGAAATGGAATATGCGGTGTTCCAGGCGCGGCTCGCCGTGCAGGTCGACGTCATGCAGCCTCAGCGCGGGCGTGGCGTAGGAATAGGGTGCGCCCGCGCCGTCACCGGCTATCTTAGCCGAGATGAAGAAGTTCGGGCTGACTGTGTATCCCTCGGTCACGGCATCGCGGTACGGCAGATACCCCATCGAGCGTTTCTCGTCATCGGTGCCGTCGCCTAACCCGATTTCAAGCGTGCGCTGTATCACGTTGCGGGCGTAGGTGTACTGTTTGTAGACCGATTTACGGTCAATCCGCGCCCCGAGCCGGTAATATTTGCTGTCGGCGATATGATACACCAGTGCGTCGGCGCCCACAAGCGCCGGCCACCGGTATATGTGGTCGATGCGCTTGCCGTCGGCCTGCTCGCGGAATCCGGGTGGCACGCCCTCGCCGAGCAGACTGTCGACCATCGACTCGAACACGATGTCGAAATCACGGGCCACAAGCCACTCCCCCGCCAGGCGCGACGAATTCAGGCGCTCGGCACGGCTGAAGAACGCATGGCAGAGGTTCCACAGCTCAAGCGCCTTGTCGCTGAAATACTTGTATTTTATCTGACGCAGACGTTTTGCGCCGTAACCGGCAAGATAATGGCGGAACGCGGCCGCGCCGATCGGCTCATAATGCCATTCGGTCTCGACCCTGAAACCGTACTGCCGGCGCACATGGTCAAGAATCGAGTGGTAGATCACAAACAGCTCCTCGTCGAAGTCAATCTGTTTCCGGCGGTTAACCGGCTCGGGGTAGACGGGTCTGCGCCCCCTCATCAACGGCGTGCGCCGGGCCACCGTGCGGCGCCAGTCAACACGGTCATGCCCGCGGTGCAGGTTCCTGATCTCGAACAGCATGAAGTCGCGGTTCTCGCGGGCGAAACGTACCAGCGACAGGATGATGTCGACCAGCGTGGCGTCTTTCGTACGCGCCGTACAGCCGGCATCCACGCACTCGTGGCGACTCACAACAGTGGTGTCGTTGTTGCGGCTGAACACGCTCACGGCCCGGTAGACCCACACCGCCAGTTCATTCAGAAACCTGCGGTCGGCACCATCCATGCCGGCGCAGTCCCTGTCGAGAAGCGCGTGCGGATGATAGCGCCCGAGCACCAGGCCGCGCCCCGCGTCATCAGTCGCCCCCTCCGTCTCGGGTGTCAGCACTACCTTCGGGAGGAAAAACACGCAGTCGTTTATCGCCGGATTAAAGCAGTAACCCACGTACGGCACCCGGATCTCACCCTCTTTGTCGGGGAAATCCGGCATACCGGCAGGCACGACCTCACGGAGGCGCCGTCCGTCATACGGGTAGCCTTCAATCACTATTCTCATCAGCCGCGGCAGTGTCAGCGGGTTCAACCGGGTCGGAATCAGATACCGCAGGCCCTGCGGATGCGTCAGCCGGCACCCCGGCCACACCCAGATTGCGCATGAACGCATCAAGCAGGGCGTTGTCCACATGGCCGAATTTCGGCGTGAAATCCCTGAACGAATGGCGCGTTTTCTCGCTGCTGTCGGGGTCGCCGTCTGCGGCGAACCAGAACACCGACGACGCGTCATCGCCGAAATCCCTGTATATATCGTTCCAGAGATAGAACACCACTTTCGACACGAAATCAGCGGCGCCGATGGTGTCCCCATCCTTCGGTTTTACGAACCAGAATCCGAGCTGTTTGTCTTCCGACTCGGTGGTGTCGAAGATGCGGCGGTTCACGCAGTCAAGGAACTCGCCCCAGTCGTAGCGGAATCGGGTGGTGGCCACCCACCGCCTCACGGGGCACCAGTGCTCATCGACCGGCGCGGTGTCAACCGGCATGTAGACCCACTCCCAGCGGCGCTTGAAAGCCGAGTCAATCGGGAACAGCGACTGGTCTGACGTGTTCATCGTGGCCAGGATATGCAGGTTCGGCGGCAGCAGCATCACATCGCCCGTTCCCAGGCCGGGACGTATGGCATCAAGACTCTCCCTGACAGCGCTCAGTGCTTCGGCAAGATAGGCCGTCAGATCCCTGTCGGGGCGCACGCCATATTCCGAGAACCCGCGGTCATCGCGGTCGAGCAACTGGAATATGTCACCGAAAATCTGCGCGCAGTTGCCACGGTTTATCTCCTCGATCACAAGATAACAGTCGCGGCGCGGAGCATCGGCGGG